>CAMQRG010000078.1 GCA_947036475.1 uncultured Clostridia bacterium | reverse complement strand
CTTAATTTAGATGGTATACGGTATACCATATATATTTTACATAAGATAAAGATACTCCCATCTGCCTGATGGGAGTATTGAATTATGGGAAAAACACCGGCAAAACGTCAGTTTTGCCAAAGCAGAGTTTGGGGTCAAGCCCTTTTCAAAGGGCTTGCAGGGGAGTTGGGGACAGCGTCCCCAAGGTCTTTATAACGAAAGAAAGGATTGTTTTTATGGAAAAAGCGAAACTCTGGGGCGGACGCTTCACGCAGTCTACCGACAGCTTTACCGACCACTTCCACTCATCTATCTCCTTCGACAGCCGCATGTACCGCGAGGACATCACAGGCAGTATGGCGCACGCTGCCATGCTTGGCAGGCAGGGCATCATTCCTGCGGAGGACGCGGAACTGATTATTAAAACACTCGGCGAAATTCTTGCGGATATCGAAAACGGCTCCGTTTCATTCGATGAAAAAGCCGAAGATATCCATATGAACATCGAAACAATACTGATTTCCCGTATTGGCGATGTGGGCAAACGCCTGCATACGGGCCGCAGCCGCAACGACCAGGTTGCGCTGGATACGCGGATGTACGCTAAAAAGGAGATTGCGGCAGTCAAACAGCTTGTAAAAGACCTGATTGCTGGACTGAACAGCCTTGCGGCGGAGCATACGGAAACCATTCTGCCCGGCTATACCCATTTGCAGAGGGCGCAGCCCGTAACGCTGGCGCATCACCTGCTGGCGTATGTTGAAATGTTCAAACGGGACTATGAGAGGTTGAGCGATGCATATAAACGTACGGACGTAATGCCGCTGGGCAGCGGCGCGCTGGCAACGACAACATATGACCTTGACCGTTATTCCGTTGCGGAGGAACTGGGCTTTGCGGCGATTACGCTGAACAGTATGGACGGCGTTTCTGACCGCGATTTCTGCATCGAACTTGTTTCCGCACTTTCTATCCTGATGATGCATCTGAGCCGTTTCTGCGAGGAAATTATACTTTGGAGCAGCCACGAATTCCACTTTATTGAGCTTTCAGACGCATATTCCACAGGCTCCAGCATTATGCCGCAGAAGAAAAATCCCGATATGGCAGAACTTATCCGCGGGAAATGCGGGAGGGTTTACGGTCATTTGGTTGGTCTGCTGACAACAATGAAGGGCCTGCCTCTGGCATACAACAAGGATATGCAGGAGGATAAGGAAGCGCTGTTTGACGCAGTGGATACTGTAAAAATGTGCCTGCCTGTGTTTACAAATATGCTTGCGACCATGACGGTTAAGCCGGACGCAATGCTTGCGGCGGCAAAGGGCGGCTTTACAAACGCTACCGATGCGGCGGACTGGCTTGTCAAACAGGGTGTGCCGTTCCGCGATGCCCACGCCATTATCGGCCGGCTTGTGCTTTACTGCATAGAGCATAATACGAATCTGGACGACCTTTCATTAGAGGAATACCGCGCGGTCTCCCCTGTTTTCGACGAAAGCGTGTATGCGGCAATTAACGTAAAGCAGTGCGCGCAGGCAAGGAAAGTTGTCGGCGGCCCTGCGAAAGAAGCGACAGAACGGGCCATTGCTGCAAATCAGGCGTATCTGGAAAAGCTGTAAAACAGAGTTTCCGTAAAACATAAAACTCAGAAATATTTTCAAAAGCCCCGGAAGAGTTTCCTGTTCCGAGGCTTTTTCTCTCAGGCAGTGTCGTCATAAGTCATGTATACGTATTTCCGAGCAGACACTTGTAACGACACTACCTAACTCCGTTTTTCGTAATATAGCTTTGTGAACATCTCTGCGAACAGGGACACTGTCAGGCAGAACGCCGCACCGATGCCGATTCCAATGAAATACGCACTGCCGGATATGCGGCTTATGGTGAAAAAAAGAACCATGATAACGAAACAACCAATCTGTGTAAGCTGGTGTGATTTGCTGTTTGATTGTAACGCGATGAAGCGGTTGCGTTCTTCCCGCTCTTCCAGCTTATCTTTCCTTGATTTTTCATAGGACAGACTGCGCAGAAGGAAAGGAACGCCAATCAGTGCACAGAAGCCTGCAAGAATGAGGTCATACGGCTTGAACTCGTTTATAAAGCACAAAACCACGAGCCCGACCGCCATAACAATGAAATAAACTCCCACAAAAAACGTTTTTTTGTTATAAATTTTCATACTCTCTGTCCTCCTGTTCCTTATTTTCTTTCAAACAGCATAACTTCTCCACAGATACGCCGAACACCTCCGCGATACGGTAGGCGAGCATCAGTGACGGGCTGTACTGCCCTTTTTCAATGGATATAATCGTCCGCGAGGAAACATGTACCCTCTCGGCAAGCTGTTGCTGCGTCAACTTTGCCGTTGTACGGTATTCTCTGATTTTTGTTTTCATGTCAGCCTCCTTTCTGAAATATGAAGCTTGCTTCATATGAAATTTACTTCATACTATGTCAAAGACAAAGATTTGTCAAGAGAAAATATGAAGTTTGCTTCGGAAAAAACAGAGAGCCAGCCTTTTGTAAGGTTGGCATATTTTGGGAAAAAAGCCCATAGAATAGAGCAAAACGGACGTTTTATGTGTCTTTTCAGGAGGGATTTTTTTGAAAAAGGAGAAGAAAAAAGGGACGATTAGAGGGCGCAGCAAATCGGAAACGCGCTCCTTGAATGCAGGGCTGTGGCTCTGCCTGATTCGGGGAATAGCTGTTGCTTTTGCCATTACCTGCATCATTTTCATTGGCTTCGGCATATTGCTTACATACACTTCGCTTTCGGAAGATACCCTGCCGGTGGTTTCGCTGGTTTCGACTGCTCTGTCTGCCGCGGCCGCGGGCTATGACTGGGCGGCGTGCATGAAAAAACGCGGGCTTTTCTGGGGAATGGCTGCCGGAGCGGTTTACGGCGTGCTTCTGTTCCTTGTGACGGGGCTTGCGGGCAGCGGCTTTACGCTGGAGCTTTCCGGGCTCATGACGCTGGTTGTCGCGCTTGCGGGCGGTGGTATCGGCGGGATACTGGGCATAAACCGGAAGGGGTGAGCGTTTTTCAGTGTTGCGTTCCGGCCTGCCGCGGCAGTATAATGGAAACAAAAACGAGGTGGAAGAAATGAAAGAACAGATTGGCAAAATGCTGGAATACAACAAGGTTTTTGTGGAACATGAGCTATACAAAAAATATACGACAACGAAATACCCTGACCGCAAAATTGCGATACTGGCGTGTATGGATACCCGCATGACGGAACTCCTTCCGGCGGCACTGGGGTTGAAAAACGGAGATGTGAAACTGATTAAAACGGCGGGCGGACGCGTTCTGCACCCTTATGGGAGTGTAATTTTCAGCCTGCTTGTGGCGGTGTATGAGATGGGCGTGGATACTGTTCTGGTGATTGGGCATGACGACTGCGGCGGCAGCCTGCTCAACGGCAGAAAGATGATAGAGGAAATGAAAGCAAGGGGGATTTCACAGGACGTCATCGACCATGTGGACGCGAATCATAAAAATCTGGAGGAATGGCTTTCGGGCTTCGGGGACGTCTGCCGTTCTGTGCAGGATACAGTAGAAACGATACGGAACCACCCCCTTCTGCCGGACGATTTGGAAGTGCTGGGCTTCGTGATGAATCCGGAGACCGGGAAAATGCAGGAAGTATAAAAGAAAAGCCTTGAGACGGTTGCGTCCGCCCCAAGGCTTTTTATACAGCTGTTGTTTTTCAGTTCGCGAAACGCGGTTTTCACGCTTTTCCAAACCGCGCCTGTATTTCTGTTGGCATGGCGGCAACGGCGCACCGGAAAGAATCCGTATCCAGCAGTCCGCCCTGCGCTGCGACAACAGCAGACGAGATACAGTTCGCGGCTGTGAGCGCGTCCGCAAAGTCCAGCCCGAACCGCCGCGCGGCTATGACTGCCCCCATGTGTGAATCCCCTGCACCGATAGTATCTGTTACCATTGCGGGAACAGGCGGCACAAAAATATCCTCTCTGCCATCGAAGCAGTATGCCCCTTTTGCGCCCAATGTGATGATTACGGTGTTCTGTGTTTCCTGCCAAAGTGCATGCGCTGCCTCCTGTGCGGAGGATTTTTTTGTATAAGCGAGGCTTTCAGCTTCATTCATATGCAGAACAGGGTGTAATGCAAAAAGCCGTTTCATGCGTTCCGGCTGGATTTGCAGGATACGCGCGCCCGGCGCGAAATAAACTGTGTATTCGAGATGTTTTTCCAGATACGCAATGATATTCATACCGGTGTATTCTTCGATTTCCAGTCCGCAGACATATACGCTGTCAATGGCGGCGGTGTCGATGTTTTCCAGATAATCTTCATAAAAAGTATATTCTATGCCATGGTCTACGATGAATGTCCGTTCTCCGCCCGTTTCCACCATGCAGTAGCAGCAGCCGTTTTCTGCATCGGGGCGGCGTACATAAATCGGGACGCCGCGTTTTTTCAATTCCTGTTCTACAAAACTGCCATAAAGCCCGCCGCCGATTGCGGTACAAAGGCTGTACGGTGCACCGGAATGGCGCAGAATATCCGAAACAATGCAGGCACAGCCGCCAAGGGAACGGTTCTGGCTGCTGATATGGATATCCTCGCCTGTATGGGGCAGATGGTCAATGTTTATGATAACGTCCGTTACGGCGGAACCGATGACGAGTGTCTGTTTCATGGTGTGTCCTCCCTGTGCCGTTTTCTGCCATTATAGCATATGGACGGAAACGCGGACAAGGCTTGTCCTGTGTTTTCTTCCGGAACCCACATTGATATGGGCGGGCCTTTATGATAGTATCAAAACATATCAACAGAACGGAGGAATATTATGAACTGCGATGAAAAGAAAGCCATTCACGCGCTTTTTGAAAGCAAGAGTTATACGGAAATTTATAAAACGTATCCGCAGGTAGTTAATGAAATGCTGATGATAGAAAGCATGGCTGATTTTGAGGATTTTATAGAAACGGAAGGAGATTTGGACGAAAGTATATTCGGGCTTTATTTTTCTGTGGTGAAAGGGGAAAGTCTGTTAATCGGAGGCTATGAGGGAGATGTGACAGAAAGAGTTTCCCTTTTCTTGAAGCAAAAGCTGCCGGAAACGGCGTTTGACTGCATCAAAGGGCATCTTTCTGACTGGTATGTGGATTTGGGAACAAAGGACACCATAGAAGAAAAAACAGCAGACTGCAACAGGGCGTTGAAGGGGACAGGATACTCTATCCAGGCAGAATATGAAGAAATGTACTGCGCAGGAGCCTGTTTTTTATCTGTCATATGCCCCTGAAGGTACAGACTGGAAGGGAAATGCGTTTTGTCTAAAATAAGGAACTGCCGTTCCCTTTTCCGGCGCAGTGTGCTATACTGGAAAAAATGCCTTATGCAAAGGGGGTGGCGGCATGGAGGAAGTAAAAATCACCGGCGAGGTGGAGGATATTATTTTTCAGAATAAAGACAACGGCTATACGGTATTTTCCCTGACGACGGAGGACGACGAGGTCACCTGTGTGGGCGTACTGCCGCAGATACACAGCGGCGAGGCGTTGGAAATCAGGGGTGAGTGGAAAAACCATCCGGTCTATGGAAAGCAGCTTCAGGTGCAGTATTACGAGAAATCCATGCCGACGACACAGGCGGGCATGGAAAAATACCTTGCTTCCGGACTGATTCGGGGCATCGGTGCGAAAACAGCAAAGCGCATTGTGGAAAAATTTGGCGAAACAGCGTTTTATGTCATTGAGGAAAAGCCGGACCTGCTGACGGATATCAAGGGGATTACCTACGAAAAGGCGCAGCGCATTTCAGAGGTTTTCCGCGAACAGCATGAACTGCGCCGCGCAATGATGTTTTTGCAGGGCTTTGACATTTCTCCCGCCTACGCCATGAAGATATACAAAAAGTTTAAGAACCGCACGTTCGACATTGTGAAAAATAACCCTTACCGCCTTGCGGACGATGTGCTGGGCATCGGCTTCAAAATGGCGGATAAAATGGCGGCGAACGTCGGTATAGCCGAGGATAACCCGAACCGCGTAAAAGCGGCTGTGAAATATGTATTGAACAATGCGGCGGCAAACGGGGACTGTTTTCTGCCAAAGGAAAAACTGATTGAAGATGCTGTGGAGCTGCTGGGGCTGCACCCGCTGACGGTGGAAAACGCCATACGGGAGTTACAGGTGGACAGCCAGCTCTGGCAGGAACGGCTGGAGGAATCCGGCGGGGACTGCGTATATTTGAATTATTATTTTTACGCGGAGATGGCAGTTGCAAAACACCTGCTGGAACTTTCGGCAGAATATGAGCCTGCGGACGCGGATACCATCGCGCGGGCAATCGAACGGGTAGAAAAGGAAACGGGCGTGATGCTGGCGGAAGAACAGCGGCTTGCTGTGCTGGAGGCCATGAGCAGCGGCGTGCTGATTATCACTGGCGGGCCCGGTACGGGTAAAACCACTACCATAAACGCCATACTGCGGATATTGCAGGAGGAGGAACAGGAAGTTGTGCTTGCCGCTCCAACAGGAAGGGCAGCGAAACGCATGACCGAAGCTACCGGTATGGAGGCGCAGACCATTCACCGCCTTCTGGGCATCAGCTTTGTGAATGAGGACAGCCGCCGCCAGAGTTTTGAGCGGGACGAGAACAACCCCATAGAAGCCGATGTGATTATTATTGACGAAACGTCTATGGTGGACATCGGGCTGATGCAGGCGCTTTTGCGGGCGGTGGAACGCGGCTCAAGAATCATTTTTGTAGGGGACGTAGACCAGCTGCCGTCTGTGGGGCCGGGGAATGTGCTGAAAGACATGATACGGAGTGAGCGGCTGAATACAGTGCGTTTGCAGCATGTATTCCGGCAGGCACAGGAAAGCGCAATCATCATGAATGCCCACAGAATCAATGAGGGGCAGGAGCCCGCGCTGAATGAAACGGGGACGGACTTCTTTTTCATGCGGCGGGCATACGCGGAGGAGGTTGTCTGGACGATACAGGAGCTTGTGACGAAACGCCTGCCGAAATTTACGGGCTGTGACGGCTTGCAGGAAATGCAGATTTTGACGCCCATGCGTAAGGGCATACTGGGCGTACAGAATCTGAATCAGGTTTTGCAGGGGACGCTGAACCCGCCGCAGAAGGGTAAACGGGAATTTACTTTCCGTCAGACCACCTTCCGCGAAGGGGACAAGGTCATGCAGATTAAAAATAATTACAACATCGTCTGGCGGTGTGTGGACAAATGGGGCAGGCGCACAGACGAAGGTACAGGTATTTTCAACGGCGACTGCGGTATCGTGCTTTCCATTGATACGGACAAGGAAATGCTGCGGGTAGCGTTTGACGACGGGAAAATCGTGGATTATGATTTCTCTCAGCTGGAAGAACTGGAACTTGCATATGCCATCACGATACACAAATCACAGGGCAGTGAATATCCGGTAGTCATTCTGCCGGTTTACAGCGGGCCGCCGATGCTCATGACGCGCAACCTGCTTTACACTGCCATTACCCGCGCCAAAAAGCTCGTTGTTCTGGTGGGCCTGCGGGAAACGGTTTCCGGCATGATTCGGAACAACCGCGAGATTAGCCGCTATACGGGGCTGGCGCACCGGATACGAAATTTGTACGATTTTATGCATGGCGAGGGGGATATTGAATGAGAAAACTGCTGGAACGGGCGGCCGACCTGCTGTTTCCGCCGCGCTGCGCACTCTGCGGGGAGGTTCTGGCGGTGAAAGACCGGACGGAGGGGCTCTGCAAGGCGTGCAGGGAGGATATTCCCTTTTTCCCGGAGGATAAATGCCCGCGCTGCGGCGGAAAAACGGATACAGGCGGTTTCTGTGAGGTTTGTCTGCGCCCGTTTGCGTTTGAAAGCGCGTGCGCGGCGTTTCCGTATGAGAGGGTGCGGACGGCAATCCATCTTTTCAAATATCGGGGCGGCAAGGGTTTCGGCGAAAGGCTGGGCAGGCTGGCGGCGGAATATCTGCGGCAGACGCATACGGAACTGCTTTCCGGCGTGGACGTCATGATTCCTGTTCCCCTGCACCCGAAAAAGGAAAGGCGGCGCGGCTTCAACCAGACGATACTTCTCTGCCGCGCGGTTTCGGCGGAAACGGGCCTGCCGTTCTGCGAACAGGGGCTTTTGCGAAGGAAGGACACCACGCCGCAGAGTCTGCTTTCCCCGGCGGAGCGAAAGGAAAACCTGCGGGGCGTATTTGCTGTGAATACAGATGTAGCGGGAAAGCGTGTCCTGCTGGTGGACGATATTTTTACTTCCGGGGCGACCTGCGGTGAGTGCGCGCGGGCGTTATATCGGGCGGGCGCGGAGAGCGTTGTGGTATTCTGCCTTGCGGCGGCGTGAGGGAAAGCGGCTTTTGGTTGTATTAAAAAAATACAATCAAAAGCCGCTTTTTTTATGAAAAGCAACCATAAAACGCTTCAAAAGGCTGCAAACAAAGCAGTGAATCCGAGATTTTGAATAAAATATAAAAATTTGTCTTACAATATAGCATCGGAACGCAGTTAAAATGTGACTTTGACGAGGCGTTTCTTTTTTTCACTCCGAAAAATTGACAAAAGGCCAGATTGACAGAAAATAAAATTGGGGATATAG
>CAMQRG010000077.1 GCA_947036475.1 uncultured Clostridia bacterium | reverse complement strand
TGGATTTATAGAAAAAACAACGATTAAGGAAGATAACTATAAAACAAGGATATGGTTTCTTATCCGAGAAATAGGATAAATAGCCCGCGACATATGCGGCGTCCGGTTTCTGTATAGCGATCAGAATGGTGTTTCTCAAGCTGTAATCATGGAATTTGCTCATAACCCACAGGTATTCCCGGTAGCGTTCGCTGTCGAACAGTTCCAGAATGCCCTGCTCCAATCGTGCCGTAATCTCCTCCAGTTTCTCGTTTTGCTGCTTTCCCATTTTTATACCTCCTTTTAAGACCTTGGGGCTCTGCCCCATACCCCGCAAGCCCTTTGAAAAGGGCTTGACCCTAAACTTTATATCCCGCCGCATTTTATGCGGCGGAAAAAGGGTCAAGGAGCGCGCCCCTTGCAGGGGTCAGGCATTTTTGCCTGTGGCAAAAACGGGCTTTGCCCGCCCTGCATAGCAGGGTGCCAGAGGGGACGGCGTCCCCAAGGTCTTTATCTCCATTCAATAAAATCCTTCAGCGTTGCGCCGGTCATCGGCACAAGTATGTCCGAGTAGTAATACGCCGGCTCCTTGTCCTTCAAATGCTCGAACAAATCCCGCAGCCCAAGCCGTTTCCGGTTATTCTCCGGCCGGAAATAATCGTCATTGTTCGGCATCGCCATAATAAAATGCTGGACGCCCGCCAGCATATGCAGGCTCTTGCACCGCGGCATGGCATTATTCCCCGTGCACAGCGCAAACCCATTGACATTGGAAAACGGGTACCGGTACATCTGTAACCCCGGCTTCAGCAGCGCGCTGTTTTCCACAACGCCCAGCCTGACGCCGCGTATCCGCCCGTCCCCTGTCAGATGGAACCCGAACACCAGCCGCGGCAGCGGGAAATCCGCGTATACCGTCCTGTAATAGCTGACCTCCGCCCGTTCCGCCGGGAACAGCAGGCAGACCTGCCTTTCCCCGTTCTCGCATTCGCTGTATGAAACACAGCCGCCCGGCAGTATCCCGCTTGAACTCCTGATTTCTGCGCTCCTGCGGATACACTGCCCCAGCTCTTCCAGCCTGATAAACTTGACCTGCTTCACGCCGTTTTCCGTTTCCTCAACCGCTATCCTTTCATCATCGCCAATCCTCAGCACCAGCTCGCTCATGCCGCGGTTTCCTCCTTCCTCGAAAGCATCTCCCTCATTTCCTGCACGTTCTCCCTGAAAAACTGGTATGTCCGCACCAGCCCGACGGTCACGCCGCAGATATCCACATACCCGTCCTCATAGATAAACAGGGCAAAACGGCTCTGGTACGGCCGTTTGGGCTCCGCGTATCCTTTCAGCAGCCAGTCCATGGAATAGGAAAAATTGAAGTTCCGGCGCATTTCCTCCTCTGCCTGTGTGAAGTAGAGGTTGTCCGCCTCCGCGATGCCCTTTGCTTTGCCGTATTCCCCGGCAAGCCGGTAATACTCCTCTATCAGCGGGTCGGAAAAAACCGTGATGCTCATGCCCCGCCGGTCGTAGTATTCACTCCATGCATACGCGAACAGGCTGTCCGAAATTTCCAGCGCCATTTCATACAGGCTGTCATAGTAATAGCCATCGTCCTGCTCAAAGCACATATCGCCCAGATCCACCGTTTTCCGGAACACCTTGGGTTCCACCTCATACAACAGTTTCAGCAGGTATATGATGTTCAAAAACTCCTCAAAATTCATCGTCCCACCGCCTTACAGGAACGGGACGGCAGCCGGGAGCGGCGCCGTTTTCCGCAGCGCCCACTTTATGCTGTCGAGCTGGGCCAGATCGCTGAAAAACCGGCCATGGTAATCCACGCTCAGATCCAGCACGTCCTCCGAGGAAAACGCCTCGAAATCCAGCGCGCCCAGTGATATTTCCCTGCCCTGCATAAAGGGGCGGTACAGCCTTTCATACGCATAGAGGTACCCGTCCCCTTTTTCCGGCAGCACATACGCCGGGGCGTTCCCCAGCTCCTTCCGCAGCCTGTCCAGATTGATTTTCAAATGGTTCCCTCCTTTCAGGCAAGCCTGTTTCACGACAGCGACCGGAAGCCCTCCGGCGTCAGCACATTGAAAACCATCTTGTTTACGTTCGTTTCATAGATGGTTGTCACGCTTTCCCCCGCGGCGTTCAGGCCAACCTCCTGCCGTATCCTCGTTTCCTTCACGATGCGCCCCTTTATGATATGCGGCACGCCGCAGTCCACAAGCCCGTTGATAAGCCCGGAACCGCCGACCAGCCCAATCTGCCCGATGCCGAGCGGCAAAAGCGGGCGCTTTTCCATCGCGTCTATGCTGTTTTTCTCGAACAGCCTTGCAAAGCCCTGCGAGGCCGCAAGCTGCGCGGCAAGCTCTGCCTTGTTGAATTTCGCCCCCTTGAACACGCTTACCGTTTTTTTCTGTTCCGGCAGGGCGTACCGCCCGTCCGGTATTTCGGAAAGCGCCGGGACGAAATCCATGTCATACGCGAGCGCGGCAAGCTGCCCGTCGGCGCCGCCGCATTTCTCACGCTCCTTGCGTACCCCCATCACCGCGATCTGGCGGAAACGCGCAAACTCCTCCCCATAGAACTTCCATACGGTAATGTCGCGGAAGTTTTCGCAGAGGACTCTGCAAACGTCCTGCGTCAGCCGGTAATACGGAATGATGTAAATGAGCAGGCCACCCGCCATCAGGTGCGGGAAGGCTTCGGCAAGGAATTTTTTCTCGCCGCGGTACCGCCCGCCATGCTCCGAGAGCATGGACAAATAAGGCGGGTTCAGCAGCATGGCATGGAACGCGCCGCAGCTGACGTGCGAATGGAAGTAACTGCCGAAGCCGACGCGCGTGAGCCGCGAAAGCGCGTCCTCCGCGCGGCCCTCGTCTATCTCCACGCCGTATGTCGCGCAGTCCGCGCCCTCGCCCAGCGCGGCAAGGGCAAGCCCCCGCCCGCAGCAGGGGTCAAGCAGGTTCGCCGTGATCCCTTGCGGGAAGGAAACCGCCCGCCTGATATGCGCAAGATGCTCCAGGTCCGTAGGGTAATAGCCCATCTTGACGCGGTTCATCAGCCTGCCGATGACGGCGGCGCTGACGGTGCTGTTATTGCAGGGAAGCTGTGAAATAAGGTTTTTGACAGCGCCCTCCAGCTTGGAGTAATCCGGCGTCATGACCTGGAATGCTTTTACAGACGAAATGAGCTTCAAAGCGTATGCGGAAAGTTCCTCCATGCCCGCCTCCAAAAGGGGGAGGGGCATTTCGGATAAGCTGCTCACCAGCTCCGCTTTCTGTTTCTTTAATGCGGTGTGGATATTTTTCGCGCGTTTCCTGTCCTTCTCTATGTACGCGTCCAGTTTTTCGCGCAGGGACGCCATCTCGGAAACAGAAACCGCCGCTTTTTCGCCGGCGTCCCTGAGCACGTCCAGCGCGTAGTGCTTTTCTTCATGCGGCACAGGCGCCCGCCCCCTTCCGGAAACGCAGGAAATGCCCGCACAGCCATGGATAGTCCGCTTTCGCGAAATCAGAAAGAAAAATATAGAGGTTCTGCCTGCCGTAGTAATCGTCAATGCGGCTGATTTCCCGGTACAACAGCATCTGGTTTTGGAACGCCGACTGCTCCAGCACGAAGCATAAGCCGTTCCCGTCGTCCCATATGCCGTAGAGCGACACGCTCCCGGATACCGCGATGCCCGCAGGGTTCGTGCGCACCTTGCATTCGGTAAAACCGAGGTCTTTCCCCAGCTTGCGCAGGAACGCCGCCGATGTCCTTAAAAACTCCGCTTTTTCCCCGTTCACGCCGTTCTCGTTTTCCCCGGCGAAATAGCTGAGGTTCCCGGAAAGCAGCTCCGCGATACGTTTCATTTTCTTTTCCTGCAAATTTGTTTTCATGCTCATGCCTCCTTTTTATCCCGTTCATAAAATACGAACCCTTCCTCCGTCCGTACCGTGTTGTCCGGCAGGTCGGCGTCCACCTTCGGGCCGTACAGCAGGAGCCGCCTGGTGACTTCAAAAGCCGCCAGTTCGCTGTTTTCGAGGAATGCCTGCTTGTTTTCCGTTTCATAAGTTTTATAGAGCATTTCCCGGATATTTTCCGAAATGCAGACCTTCCGGCAGTCATAGCGCAGGCTTTCGTCTGAAATGTCATATCCCAGGGCCGCGGCAATCGCGTCATATAACCCTGTGATGTCCCTGCCTGCCAGCATTTCGCGCTCCAGCGTGAATATTTTTTCCATGGTAAATCCTCCTTTTATTTATGCCGCCTTTGCTTTCTGCGGCCTGCCTTTCCGTTTCACCGTTTCCGGCTTCATATGTATGGTTTTTGTGGAAAACGTGACGCTGCGCACCGTGATGTCCCCCAGCACCAATATATCGTAGAGGTAGGACAGCACCGCCGTTGCCGCCATAACGTTTGCCACGACGCTCTGCGGCGCGGATACGGCTGCCTCCGCGCAGGAAAGCTCCGTCGGGAATTTATCAGTACCTGCCAGCACGTCGGGGTACTTTGTGCCGACCGGCTTATAGTATGTCCGCCCGTTCCGGCGTATCCCGCAGACGACCTGCCCGGTATGCTCCCCGTTGCCGCTGTCGATGTAGACCAGTTCCTTTGCCCGCATGAATGCCTCATGGCACATCTGGCGGCTCCTGTTGTTGTCCACCGCGCCGATGAGGATTGCCAGTTCGTTCCCCGCAGCGGAGGGCGTGACAAGGGGTTCCAGCGCCTGCCTGCTTTCGACAAACTCCGGCAGGTAGGCGATTTCCATGCCGAACGCGGAGGCATAACGCTCCGCCATCACGGCGGCTTTGTTCCGCCCTAAATCGGCTCGGATAAAGTTCTGCCGGACGAGGTTCTTTTCCTCCACGACGTCGCCGTCAGCCACTAAAAAACTGACAGGGCGGGGCAAGGTATGGACCAGCCTGTAAATATGCGGCGCGGCATAGCCGCCCGTGCCGCCCGCGCCAAGCATGACGATTTTTACGGGGCGTTCCAGTGAAAATTTCATGATTCATGCCTCCTTTTAAGAACGTTAAGACCTTGAGGGCTTTGCCCTCAAACTCCCACAAGGGGTTTCACCCCTTGACCCTTTACCCACCGCGCAGCTGCGCGGTGGAAAGTAAAGTTTGGGATCAAGCCCTTTTCAAAGGGCTTGCAGGGGGATTGGGGACAGCGTCCCCAAGGTCTTCACTTCCTGCCATCTCTTTCAAAAACACCCGCTTTTCATCGGTTTCATCGCTTTCCATCAGTACGGCACTTTTCCATTCCTCCGGGAAATCCCGGACGGCGACAATGCTCTCAAAGACCTCCGAAGGGTCGATTTCCACAAAGCTGCGGGAATTGGCAATCCTGACCTTGATCTCCGGGAAAAAGCCGGAAACCCTGCCCACGACGGCATACACCCGCGCCGCTTTTTCATCGCGGTCGTCCGTTTTGGAGAAAAACGCGTTCATGTTGTTATGGCTGTGGATATCCATGTAGTGGATATACCTGCTGCTGTCAAACGCCGCGCTGGGCCTGCCGGATACCGAAGCCCGCGAAACCTTCTGCTCCGGAATATCAACGACAAATCTCTCTGCCTGCTTGTCCCAATAAATGTTTGCAAGCGCCTCATAGCTGCCCTGGTACGCCATGTACTTGAAAAACCGCAGGATATAAAACAGTGTTTTTGCCGGTATCAAAGGAAGGGCCGGGATAAACCCGGCTCTGACCTTCCTGATCTCATTTGTTTCGGAAACGGGCGTAATGAAACGCCCCATTTCCGTTTTCCGCATTTCATAGACCCTGCCGTCGCCGGAGGGGAAGATGGAAAGCAGCTTCCCGCCCGCCTCGGCTTCGTCATAGGACGCAAAAATGCCCTTGTAGGCAGGGAGCGTCCCCTTGCTCTGCGCCGTGACCTTCGGCGTGAGCCTGCATTCCGGCGTTTTGTCCTTTGCCTTTTTCAGCGAATCCAGGAACTCCTTCGAGGTTTCGATGTCGCTCTTGTACTTCGCGATTGTCGTTTTCTGCGGCGAAGGGACGGTTTTCTTTACCTTCCCATACTCCACCGTCCATGTGACGCGTTTCCCGTCGTCAAGCTCCGGGAAGTCATCGCTTTTCGCGATGCGCAGCTCGTCAAACGTAAGGGAGCTGTCGTTGACCTCCTCCGTGACGCCCGCGTAGGAAAAAACAGGGGGCTTCGAGAATAACCCGTCGCGCGCCGTTTCCGCGTCCTTCTCCTCCGCGGCTGAAATCTCAGCCTCCAGCGGGTTGGCGGGGGGTTCCGCCTTCTTTTCTTCTTTTTTGGCCGGCGCCTTTTCCGCGGCCTCTTTTTCTTTCGCCTTCTTTTCCTCGTGTAGCTGGCTTTCCAGTTCAAAATCGTCGTCGCCAAACGGGTCAAAGCTGCCTTCGCCCACGCTGCCAATGTCCAGCATTCCATCGTTGTTCAAATTTTTCTCGTCATTCATTGCTGCTCCTCCTTTTTTTTGTAAAAAAAGACCGCGTGGCAATGTGTAATAAAACACAGTGTTCGCAGTCTTTTTTAAGTGAAATATTTTGTTTTTGTCAGGCGTACTGCCTGATGGTTCCTTCGTAATCGGCTAAATCCCGCCTCCTTCATCACCACAACAGGCAAAGCCCGCCGCTTTTACTCTGACCTGGAATGTGCTTGCCTCTCTTACGCTTTTATTGTATCGGGTTGGCACGCTGTTTCACAGCAGCAGTTTGGCAAGGGCGCTTTGACCCTTTTCCCCGGAATATACAAGCTATTCTTCTAAACCCTCGCTTTCAAAAAATTGCGCGGCTGTCATACATTTCGGATGTTCCATTTCAAGGCTTAGGAAGTCCTTGTCCCCTGTGAGGATAATGTCCACATCCGATATGATTGCCGCATTTAGGATTGGCTGATCTTTTGCATCGCGTATCAGCTTTTCCGCATGGTCTATTGCCGGAATTAACTCATAGGACATTTCCGCCAGCAGCACCTCCGCATCCGGCAGGAACTTCGGAGCCTTCCTTTTCAAAATGGCCCGAAGTTCCATGATATTGCGGTCGCACAAGACGATTTCATGATGATCTGCTGCGTGCAGGAGCACCTGCGCAGGTTTAGAGTGCGGAAAGAGCAGGGCGGAAAACAGGATGTTCGTATCGACTAATATCCGCATTCTACCGTTCCTTTCCATACCGCATTTCGTCCACAAGTGCCTGCACATCATCTTCGTTGGAAATATTCATTGCTTCGGCAGCTCCGAAAAAAGCGGCCTGCGCTTTGCGGATCGCCTGCGAAGAAGCATTGCTGATAACAATTTCCCCATCCTTCTTCTGGAAAAACAGGATCTTATCCCCGGATTTCAAGCCGAGCAGCCGTCGTATTTCCACAGGCACGGTAATCTGCCCGTTTGCAGAGATTTTTGCTAAATTCATAGGGTCCCTCCTTTTATCCTTGAAATCTAAAGAAAACTTGAATTTACTTATAGTATATCCTATTGCGGGAAAAAAGTAAACCTGGTATAAGGGGAAATCGTTCCCATTTTGCGAGTTTCCAGAAAATCATTCCGGCTCAGGCCCGGTTTTTCTGCAGATGCCGTATACATCGTCAACATAGTACCTTCCATCGAAAAAATTGAAGATGGCTTTACAGCGGGTCCCGTTATACTCCGCCAGATATTCGTTGCTGCCGATACATTCCAGTATCTCGGCCTCGCCTAATACATTGCGGCCATGCTCTTTGTCTTTCAGGCTGTGGATATATGCTGCCACTTTCATAGCGTTCCTCCTTTATGCCACGCAGGCGATATCCCGGTGCGGTTCCTCCTCTTTGAATGCCCTGGCGCCCCCGCAATTCAGCAGGGCGTATCTCAGGTGCATGAAGATGTAATTTTTCAGGCTCTCTGCCTTGCCCGGCCTGTAAAGCTCCACAGTCCGGATCAGGCGCAGCGCCAGCTCCTGGTATATGTCTTCCCTGTCCATTCGCGCAGCCCGTACCCATGCGTCATGCTGCCTGAGCACGCTGTCAATGCACCAAAGATGCGCCAGTACATATTCATTGCGTTCCGCAGCCGAGAGCCGCCCCCAGTTTGCCGTGGCTTCCCGCGGGGCCGGTATTTCCCTGCTGTCCGGAACATCTTTTTCCTGCTTCTTCATTTCCTGTCCTCCTTTTTTGCTAAAAAAAGACCGCAAAGCAGCGCGTAGCGCACCTGTTTGCAGTCTTTGTCCCATTTTCCTTTTTCCTGTCAGGCATCTCGCCCGATACTTCTCTTACTGGCGGCCAACCAAAACGACCCTCCTTTACTCTGACCTGAAATACGCTTACCTAATCTTACGCTTTTATTATATCAGGCAGGGAGGTCCATTTACAGTTGCAGTTTTGCAACCCATATTTGTCTTTTCATTTCCCATAACTGTAAAGCTATCTGAAATTTTCCAGCAAAATAAGGCCCACGTTTTTCGCCAGCCTGCAAAATAGTATGTTGCTTTCCCAGTGACGTTTTGTAAAGGACTTTTTAATCATATTCACAAAAAATTTACGTTTCAGGGCAAAAAAAATAGAGCCAGGAACCTATTTTTTAGATTCCCGGCTCTATAACTCTGCCTATGCGCTTCTATCAGCTTTCAGCTGTTTGACTTCCTCAAGAGAAAGTCCTGAAATATTAACGATTTCCTCTAAAGCAT
>CAMQRG010000076.1 GCA_947036475.1 uncultured Clostridia bacterium | reverse complement strand
AGATAGCGTAGCGTCTCGTGGGCTCGGAGATGTGTATAAGAGACAGGTATGAGAGCGGCACGATGGAAAAGCTGTTTGCGGATTTCCAGAAAATGGCGTCCTTTCAGGATTTCAAAAAGATTTTTGGGGAGGACATGGGCAAAACATTCGACCGTTTTCTGGAGGAACTGACCGCCAATAAAAGCAATCAGTTTGCAGACAGCCTTGCGGCAAATATCCACAGGGCGCTGAGCGGTGAAGGCGGCTATGAAATGAAGGCGGCATTCCAGAATATCATGAGCGCGTTCCTGTTGAATGAAAGCGTCTATATGCCCCTTCAGCATTTTATTCTTCCGGCGGAGCTGTTCGGAAACCTGATGTTTTCCGAAATGTGGGTGGATCCGGACAGCGGAAATGAGCAGGAAAACGGTAAGGACGGGGAGAAATCCCGCAAGATGCTGATTAAATTTGATATCAAGGACGTTGGGTACTTTGATATGATTATCATTAATCAGGGAAATAAAATAGATTTACAGCTGCATTACCCGGAAAAATTTCAGAATATGGAAAAAGATATTCGCAAGGGGATTGCCGAGCTGGTGGAGAAAAACGGCATGGTCTGTCAGAAACTTTATCTGGTAAAGGGCGGGCCGTCCATCGCTATCTCAGAGGTATTCCCGCAAATCTATGAAAGGAAAAATGCGATCAATGTCAAGATATGAGAACGACAGGCTGAATCAAAAAGCGGTTGCGCTGAAATACGAAGGCGGGGATATTGCGCCGATTATCGTGGCGACAGGTATGGGCTATACAGCGGAGCGCATTGTGCAGTCCGCGCTGGAGCATGACGTTCCGGTGTATGAAGATACGTCGCTTGCAACACTGCTCTCCCGTCTGGAACTGGGGGAGGAAATTCCTCCGGAGCTGTATAAGCTGGTGGTGGATATTTATGTGTATTTCCTCAAATTCTCGCTGAATAAAAAGCCGGAAGATGAAGACGGAATACAGGCATAAATAAAACATTTCAAGGAGAGGGGCGTTCATCTGGCGGTGTACGTTTTCTGCATGTTTTTCCACAGGAAATCCGGCGGACTGGCGGATTCTCAGCTGAACAGAAAAAGCCGCAGACAAACCTTGATATGTTTTTAATTTGACTTTGTGCAGTATGAAATTGTATATTTATAATATCATTGCCCTTCGCAATACGCAGTTTTGCAGCAGAAGGGTCGAGGGGGGAACCCCCTCGCGGGGGTTTGGGGCGGCGTCCCCAAGGTTCTGAGGTCTTGGGTTTTGATTTTGAAAAGAATAGGAGAGAGCTTATGGACGACAGATTTATGCTGATTGATGCATCCAATAAAATTATCTGCGAAGGTCAGGTAAAGGAGTTTTACCGCGGGGAAGCTGTGTTCAAGGTCGAAAACGGTCTGGACGCTCTGCGCGATATGGAGAAAGGCCAATGGATGCGCTTTACGTTCCTTTCCGGGCGCAAAGGCGTTTTTGAGGGCGTGCTTGCAACGGTAAACGGTACGGAGCTGATTATCGAGGATATACACAGTCTGGCAAATATTGTCAAGGAAGACGTCAGAATTAACACAGATTTCCAGACAAAGCTGTACCAGAAGGCCGAAGATGGGCAGATTTACGCATGGAACGCCATTGTGGCGGACGTCAGCGCGGGCGGTGTGAAGGTTCTTTCCGAGGCCAAGCTCCCCCTGAACGAAGTGATGGAAGTTGCCATTCCCTGCTATTCATGGTATATTGTAGTTGAAGTAATTTTTATCAGAGAAATTATGAACCGTTCCGAAACAGAGCGGCATTATTCCTATGGCGGCAAATTCCATAATCTGGTCAATACAGAGGAAAACCTCATCAGAAGTATGGTATTCCAGACAGCCGCCAGAAAAGCGGGAAAGATGGGAGGCAGGATTAAAAAATGAAAGAAAAGCATTCACTGGGGAAACGGCTGGCAGCGATGGGCCTTGCCCTTGCTGTCGGGCTTGGTTCGCTCGGCATGGGCATGGGGCGGACCACTGCGCTGGCGGCGAGCGATGCGCCCGCATGGGCCAGCGACGCCATGAATAAGATGTCGGATCTTGGCGTAATCAAGGGCGACGTGGACGGGCAGATGCATGCAAACCGCGCTGTGACCCGCGCCGAGTTTATCTCTATGCTGAACAGGGCGTTTAATTATACCAACCATTCCGGCGGGGACCTTCCCTTTGAGGATATGACGGGGGAAGAATGGTATGCGGATAATATCCGTGTGGCATATGAACAGGGATATTTTTCGGGCACATCCGAAACAACGGCGGGCGCAACAAAGGCAATCAACCGGGAGGAAGCAACTTCCCTGCTTTGCCGTAACCTGAAAATAGACACAAAAGAGCTTCTGCTCGACCAGTTTACAGACGGCAGAAACATCAGCCGCTGGGCAAGGCCGACGGTCGGGGCGGCGGTCGACAAGGGATACATGAGCGGATACAGTGATGGTTCTTTCCGCCCGCAGCGCAATATTTCCCGCGCAGAAGCGGCGGTTGTGCTTTCCAATTCGCTCGGTACAATGCTGACTGCGCCGGGGGACTATACCTTTGGCACGCTGAGCGGAAACGTAACGATTTCCAGCTCTGATGTTGTGTTGTATGACACAGTCATCGCCGGCGATTTATACATTACGGAAGGCGTTGGCACCGGCTTTGCGGGCTTCTCGAACGTAACCGTACTGGGCGAGGTTATCGTCTGCGGCGGCGGCGAGGGC
The DNA here is from genome assembly GCA_947036475.1 of uncultured Clostridia bacterium. GTDB lineage: Bacteria > Bacillota > Clostridia > Lachnospirales > Anaerotignaceae > Anaerotignum_A. Next base: position 5,900 of record CAMQRG010000076.1, on the reverse strand, counting down.
AACTGGGGCGGCAACAGCGTTACATTTGAAAACTGTACAATCAACAAACTGACGGCTGACGGCCCTGCGGACAGACCGCTTGCGCTGAACGCAATCGGCACAACGGCAGTCAACAGCACGAATGTAAAATCCAATGCGTATCTGGAAAACAGCCCTGATACCGAAATCGGCTTCTCGAATGTTGTGATGAATGCCGAACCGGATGAAGAACTGCACCTTTCCGGCTACTTCAATGTAGTTGAAGTGAAAGGACCGCAGAACGGCCTGACGCTCGGCAAAGGGCGTATTGGCAATCTTGTTGTGGATGAGGATGCTGTAGACAGCATTGTCGTTCTGGACAGGGATACAAACGTAGACAACATGCGCGTAGACAGCGCGAGTACGATAAATGGACGCGGGGAAGTGGAAAAGGCTTATGTGACAACGACCGGCGTAACGATTGAAATGCTCCCGAACCAGATTGAGATTCGTCCCGGTGTGGTGACAAATATCAACGGCAAGGAAATGGGCAGTCTGGACGGCGAAGAATCCTCAGATGAACCGCAGATTCTTTCCGGTTATCCCAAAACGGACGAACTTGCGCAGAATACAACGAAAATGATGTTTTCGACAAATAAGCCCGGTACGATTTACTGGGGGCTCAGCTATAAGGAAATTGATGCGCCGACAGAGGAGCAGCTTCTGAAACCGGCTACGGTTGCGCAATTCAAGCAGAAAGGCTCAATTTCTGTGGCGGAGTCCAGAAAAGAGGATATTATCAGTATCGGCGGTCTGGAAACAGATGTACAGTATACGCTATACGCCATTCTGAAGGACGACCATGAGAATGTCAGCAGTATCAGCAAGGTTACATTCCGTACACCGAACAATACAGTTCCCGGCTTCGCGGCAGGTTACCCGAAAGCAGAAGGACGGACGAGTGAAAGCCTTGATATTCTGGCTATGACAACAAAAGATGCGGCGGTTTACTGGGTTGTAATGCCGCAGGGTGCAGTTGCGCCGACAGTGCGCCAGATGCGCAATGAGGAATACGAAGGCGATATTGCACACGGGCACAGAAACAACTGCAAGAAGAATGCGGAATACAGCTTTACGGTAGACGATTTGGAGGAACTTGTCGTTTATGACATTTATGTTATGGTGACAGACGGAATCAACGATTCTGCCGTTGTAAAGCTGACAGGTACAACGAAGGACACCACCCCTCCTGAATTTACGGCGACAACGCCCAGACAGGATAAGGTGCAGGATACGACGGTAGACGTAAAAGTCGGTACAACCGAAAACGCAACACTTTACTATGTGGTCTGTGAAAGGGGTACGGCATGGCCTGTGCCGATTCCGCCGGCAGTAGAGCCGCCAGATTTGGATTCCGATGAGGCGAAAGAAGCAATACTGACCGCCAACAACGCTATGATAAGCGGCAGGGTGAATGTGCAGGTAGGGCAGGAGGCAACGGTGCAGATCCGCGGATTACAGCCGGAAACTTCCTACGACTGTTACATGGCTCTGGCAGATGCGGCAGGAAATGTTTCTACCATCAAGAAAATCGTAATCAAGACAAGGGACGTTATTCCGCCGACAGCGGAAATGTACTTCCCGGATAACGTAGAAGGACGGCCTCAGGTGGAAAACGAAATTCATATCGTTTTCAGCGAGGAGGTCTGGAACCGGCTGACAAACGCGCCGATGGTACCGGATACGGAGGATACAGAGGAAAACGTCAGCCTGAAAAACCTGTTTGTGCTTTACGACAGGACGAACAACAAGAACGACGAAACGGTACGCATTGACTTCACGAAGGTGCGGATTGAAGAAGGCGAAAAAGCCGCTACTATCGTAGTATTCCCGCCCGAGGCGTTTATCAACGAGGACGGCGGACGCGGACTGACGAGCGGCAGCCGCTATCAGTTCGAGCTGAGCAATATTGTGGATACATCGGGCAACGCCATGAAGCAGAAAACGCTGCTGGAAGAATTCCAGACAACGCCGCCGCTGGTGCTGCTGACGAGAACGGAAAACGAGGAAAGCGTAGATAAGACCAAGATTGATTATCTGGACGCGACATTTACGATTGAACCACAGTCCAACAAAACGGCTGACAGCGTATTGTACGATATGATTCTGGAATCTGATACGACGATTGGTTTTGAATTGTATTACAGAGAATATGGCTCTACGGCGAATTTCCAGCCGTTAGCGATTTCCGGCCTCTGCAATTTGAACGGCAGCAACATAAATACGGCATATGTGCCGAGGATTGTAGTATCCCAGAACCAGAAAAAGGGTGCAATTTCCCTGCACTCCATCATTGACAGATACATCGAAGGCAATGAAAATTACCACTACGAGAAATTCAGCACGCTGAAACCCGGCGAATATGGTATCCGCGTTACATCTATCGGCAGTGATTCCGGCCGCGGCGGCTGGAATAAGACGGTCAATATGGCAATCCGCTGCGTAGTAGGCTCCAGAACGAACCTGAACGCAATCGCCCCGAACCCGATTCCCGATGTGGTTGACCCGGCGGTAGAAGCAGGCAATATTTCGCTTGTGAACTACCCGCTGACATTCAACCTGATGCTTCCGTTTACGGATACCATCGTGCCGAAATTCGTACCGCCGTATCCGCTGCTGTATCCCCCTGCAGATGATGAGACGACAGATGAAGCGTTGATTGCGGATACGCTGATTCGTCCACAGGTTGCAGTAGACAGACCCGCAACCATGTATTACCTGATTGCACCTGTCAACGGGAATAAGATGGACGGCCAGAATACCGTTGACCCGGCACTGAAAGAAGTGCAAAAAGACGTACAAATCAAACCAGATGCAGGCGAGGAAAGGGTTTGGACGTTCGAGCAGGATAACTTGGACGACTGCCTTGGATTTGCGATGCTGAGCGGCGACAAGGTACCGACTGGCGGCATTTATGGCACGATAGACATTGTAAATACTACGATGCACCAGCCGACCCTTGAAGGGCTTGAGCCTGAAAAGGTATACGACATATTCCTGGTATTGAAGGGCACGCCCGCGGAGCCTTCCCATGTATGGCACAGAAGGTTCCAGACGACAAAAATCAAACCGCCTGTATTGCAGAGGATTCAGGTAAACCCGATTGTTGTACAGGGAACAGGAGAGGACGCTGCACAGGTGACAATCTGGTCGGATAAATATTCCAATATCTGGTGGGCAATCTATCCGGAAGATGCAGTAAGGGATTATCTGAATGATGACGGGACATCTATCAAACCGGAACATGTGCAGACAGTGACAAGCATGATTCGCGACAGCTTCGGTGAAGCCAGCCAGATGGGCGCGCTGGACCATGGCGAGGAGATTGCAAACGAAAGCGGCACGACGTATGTAACAAAAACATTCCAGACAAAGAATGGAACCGGTAACTACCGCGTGCTTGCAATCGCGCAGTCTTTGATTACGGGCAATCCTCCTCTGGAAGTGGGCGATCTTTCTGAGATTTTGGTGTCAAACAAATTCTCAAGGCTGGATATCATTCCGCCCGACCTGCTGATGGACCGCTTTACGGTAAAAGACAATATTGTGAATGTTACATTTGACAAAGCCCTGTACCATTGGGGCGGCGATAATGGCAAGGCAGAAGCGGTTACAGCGGAATCTGCAAAGACCATAGATATTCTGGAGCCTGCTGGAGCAGCAGTCATCAAGGGTCTGATAGATGCGAACAATGTAGTAGATACGCTCAGTATTCAGCTGCCTGGCGCGCCAAAACATGGGGAAACGCTTACAATCATGGCAATCCGAAGGCTTGCCAATGCGAACAACAATGCAATGCTGAAAAACATAACGCTGACATTTGTGGACGGGTGGATTGGGCCTGACGGAAATGCGTTTACCGGCTATGTATTGAACCCGCAGGATTATAAGGCACCGGAACCGGAAACACCTGACCCCGGCCCCGATACGCCTCCGACGACCCGGACGCTGTACAGCCTGCGCGGTACGGCAATGAACCCGCCGAGAGTTGTGACGGGTATCAGTGCGGTCAGCGCAATTGAGCGCGGCGGCGACTATTCCGGCGTTGTGACGGTTTCGTTCAGCGGAAATGTATTTTACAAAGATACTGACGGTTCATTCCAGCCGATTTCCGATGTGAAAACGCTGATGGACGGATTGGAAATGTATGGCAGCGGCGTAATTACAGGCGCGACGGAATCTTCATTCACCGCTTACGGCAATTTGCCCGATGGCACGCCGGCCAGCGGAAAAACACTCAGCACAGCGAAACTGAGGTTTGGCAATGTGCAGGAGGGCGACAGGCTTGTCTGCACAATGACGCTTTATGATATGGACGGAAAGGTCCTGAACGGCTTCACGCTGGATTTCGTTGATATGGAAAACCGCGCGGGCGCAAACACAGGATTTTCTCAGGCCAGACAGCAATCCCGTTGGGAACTGCAGAAATGACAGCAAAACGCTGACAAAAACATGGAAACCCTGCTTCAGAAACGGACGCAGGGTTTCTGTGCAGTCAAATTTCAAAGAATAGGAGAAGGCGGTAAGTAGAATGGCTAAGAAGGAAAAACCGAAAAAGGAAAAAAAGAAAAAGCAAAAGAACGAGCAGGCCGAAGGCGAGAAGAAGGGCGGGAAAAAGAAGCTGCTTCTGCTTGTTCCGGTGCTGGCCGGCGTTGGCGCAGGCGTATATTTCTTTGTGCTTAACGGCGGCGGGCTGCCTTTTTTGGGCGGCGGTAAGGATAAACCCATAGACGTTTACGCGGTGGAAGATGAAATGGTGGCATCTGTTACGGCGGCTCTGGAAGAATGCGGCGAGCAGACGCTGATGTCCATTACAACGAACGTTGCGCCTCCTGACGCGGAGCCTGCGGAGGGCGAAGAAGGCGCCGAGGGTGAGGAAGAAGAAAAGAAGGAAAAGGAAGAAGAAAAAGACGAGGACGAGGAAAAAGGCGACGAAAAGAAAGACAAAGACGCACCCAACCGCGGCGAGGCGCAGTATATTGACGAGGGCGAGGGCGGCGATGGTTCCCGCTGGACGTATTACTACTACAAAATCGGCGAGACCACTGTGGCAGACCTGAACGCCTATACGGAATTCCTGAATGAAGAAGGCTTCGAACTGGTAAGCGGCGGCGGGACGGACGAGGAAACCTCTGCGCTGGGGATATACCAGAAAGAAGCGGAAACAGAGGAAGACCACATTTTCTCGATTGAAATGGAATACCCCCTTGCGGGCGATGCGGCAACAGGCCAGTATGTAATAAAGGCGCGAATGGAGAAAAAGCCGGAGGTTATTGTTGAGAATGTGCAGACCATGAGTAGAGATGACGCGCTGCGCTACATGGCAGGGCTGGATTATACGAAGCTGGGGCTGGATTATCCACTCAGCGAGTATAACATGACGCTGGATATGGGCAGAACGTACATAGACGGAAAGGACTGCTACGGCATCAATATCTACACCAAAGGCAACCAGCAGAATGGCGGGAATTTTGTGAAGAAATTCTATCTTTCTCTGGCAGATAAGAAAATTTACGAATATCTGGACAATGATATTTTTGATTTGCAGAGCGTCAGCAGTGCGTATCCGCAGTTTGAGCAGAACAGCACGATGCCCGCTGGGCAGGGCGGCACAGCAGGACAGGACATAACTGGACAGGGCGGCACTGGCGGTGCGCCTTCGGGTCCCGGCGTGCATGACTGGGAATTTGGGCCGATGGAATAATTGCGGCTATATTCTGCGGAAGGGCTGCCTCCTGTAAAATGCTTCGCAAACTTATATTCAAGTTGCGGAAGGATTCGGGAAACGAAGCGTTTCCCGACTGGAATCCGTAGGACGGACTTTGTTCGTTCGAGGAAAAGGGCGAGTTTCAAGGCTTTTTCAAAAGCCATAGCACTGCGCA
>CAMQRG010000075.1 GCA_947036475.1 uncultured Clostridia bacterium | reverse complement strand
CGAGATAGCGTAGCGTCTCGTGGGCTCGGAGATGTGTATAAGAGACAGTGTTTGTCACACCATAATAGTATTTTCCTTCATACAGCGTCTTTGTGGCATAAACACCGTTCGGCGGGAACAGCTTCAAAGGGTGCGCAATGATGTTCACCGTAGGAAACCCAATTGTGCGCCCCAGCTTTTTGCCCTCCGCAACAGTCCCCAGTATAAAATATGGCACTGTCAGCATTTTGTTTGCGTCCTCCAGGTCCTTTTCAATCAGACAGCGGCGGATGCGGGAGGAGCTCACGCGTTCCTCCTCATACAGTACGGAAGGTACGGCAATCACTTTTACGCCGCATTCCTCGCCCAGCCTTTGCAGCATTTCATAGCCTCCAGACGCGCCCTTGCCAAAGCGGTAGTTTTCCCCCACAATCAGCACGCGGCACCGCAGCTTGCCAAAAATCAGCTTAATGGCGAAATCCTCCGCGCTCATAGAGGCAAATTCCTCGTCGAAAGGATATTCGATATAGGTGTCAATCCCCATCTGTTCGATGGTATGCTGTTTTTCCGAAGGTGCCATAATGAGGGCAAAGTCCTCTTTTTTCTTAAACACCAGCATCGGGTGGGGCGAAAAAGAGAACACAACGCTTTTCAGGCCTTCTTCTTCGGCAAACTGCTTTGTCAGTTTTATCAGCGAGCGGTGCCCCAAATGCAGCCCGTCAAAATTTCCCAGCGTAACCGCTGTCGGGCGTTCCTGTTCAATATGCGTATCTGTAATATGTTCCATAGCCTTATTCCTACTCCTTCAAATCAACATTTTCAGTGGTTTGATGTATAAGCCTGCTTCATCTTTCCGCACTGTGTAAAGCCCCGTAAGGTTTCCTGCACTGTCGTAAACCGCTGCGGTTTCCCCTTCGACGGGAGCCCTGTCCTGTTCTGTAAAGCTGTGCTCCGGGAGACGTGCCCCGTTCACCAGCAGCTTTGTGAAGCGTTCAGCGATACGGATTTTCGGAAACTCCCGCAGAGCCTGCTCCATAGAAAGCAGATGATTTTCCGCCTGTTCCTGTTCCGCCCATTCTTTCAGCTGAGAAAGCCTGACGGCGTTTTCGATGGTAAACGCTCCTGCCGCCGTACGCAGGAGTTCCGCCATATGCCCGCCGCAACCGAGAGCCTTCCCGATATCGGCGCAGAGCGTGCGGATATACGTCCCCTTGGAGCAGTCCACCTCCAGCTGCACAGCATCTGGCGGCAGAAAGCGGCGTATTCTGATATCGTAAATTTCAATCGTCCTTGCTTTCCGCTCGATTTCCCTGCCTTCCCGCGCCAGTTCATAGAGTTTTTTTCCGTTCACCTTTATCGCGGAATACATTGGCGGTATCTGCTCCTGTTTCCCGATAAACGAAAGTGCTGTGCAACGGATTTTTTCCTCATCGAACTCCACAGGGCGGGTTTCCAGAACTTCCCCTGAAGCGTCCTCCGTCGTTGTGGTAATGCCCAGCCGAAGGACAGCGCGGTAGCTTTTGTGCCCGTCCATGATAATATCAGAAAGTTTAGTCGCACGTCCCACACAGATGGGCAGCACGCCCTCCGCATCAGGGTCGAGCGTGCCTGTATGGCCTACTTTTTTCATATGGATAGTTTTACGAACCACCGCTACAACATCATGGGACGTAAAGCCTTTTTCTTTATAAATATTGAAAATGCCGTCCAAAACGCACCTTCCTTTTTAAGAGCTAAGATCGTGGGACTCTGTCCCACACCCTGCAAGGGCTTCCAGCCCATGACCCTTCTTCTGCAAAACTACGTTTTGCAGAAAATGATTTTATAAATACAATATTTTTCAAAATAGCATACTTCACATTTGTATCGCCTGAAACTCCGCTAAAATACCTCAAAACACAAGATTTTCGCAGGAGAATCAAACCTCATCTCAGCGAATTTTTATACTGAAAAACCACAATGCCACATTCTTTGCAGATAAACCCGCCAAAATCAGCGGGGCGGAGCCTTCCCTGCGCCATGCAGACGCCATTTTCTCCGCATACCGCGCTTTTCTGTCGTTGCATATTGAAAAACAAGCTATTCGTATTGCCCTGCAAAAAGCCTTCTGTCATTTCCTTTCCGCATTCCGGACAATTCATACAATCTTCCTCATTTCCTCCAAAAACATTTCCACACACTCTGCAAAGGCTTTCACCCCTTGAGCCAACTGCCATGCCATTTCATGCAACGGAATCTCGTACATTAACTTTTCACACAAGGAAAACGCAGTTTTCCGCATTAAAGTTTGGGGTCAAGCCCTTTTCAATAGGTACCGGAAAGAAATCCGGACACCGTAGGTGGCTTTTGCCGTAGGCAAAGTACTGACAGGCTTGCGGGGTGAGGGGCAGCGCCCCTCGGTCTTACACCATCTTCCCCACTTCCGCCAGAGCCATTTCCCGCGCCTTTGCAATTGGTGCGGCAATCGTACAGCCTGCCGCCTTCACATGCCCGCCGCCTCCAAATTTCTGTGCCAGTGCACATACATCATAGCCGTCGTTCCCGCGAAAACTGCCCTTGACCTCCGTTTCGGTCTTTTCATAGAAGAAGCAGGCAACCTCCACACCACGCACGCCCTTCAAATAATTGATAATAGCGTCCAGTTCCTTGTTCGTCCCGCCGCATGCCGCAATCTCAGCATTTGTTATGGTCGAGCAAATGACCTTTCCGCCGAACAGCAGTTCCGCGTTTTCCATCGCCTTCCCCAATATCTTTGCCTCTGAAAAACTGCGGGCGTCAAAAAATTCATTGTAAATCGCCGTAAACGGGATACCCCGCCCCATCAATTCCCCTGCAATCTGCATCGTTCTCGGAGCAGTGGAGCTGTGCCGGAACCCTCCGGTATCGTAAATCAGCCCTGCATACAGCCCTGCCGCCTCTTCCGCCCCAATGGGCAGAATTTCATGTATCAGTTCATACACAATTTCGCTGGTCGAAGACGCGTCCGCGTCCACATAATTCAGCAATCCAAACCCTGTATTGCTTTCGTGATGGTCAATATTGATGCGCATAGGCGTTTTCAGGAAAACCTCTTTTGCCGCGCCCAGCCGTTCCAAATCGCCGCAGTCCAGCGAAAGGAACAGGTCTGCGGCCCCCGCTGTTTCCGGGCTGGCAAGCAGATGGCTGTTCGGAATCACGCCATATTTCCCTGCGTATTTTTCCAAAAGCACTCCTGCCCGCCTGCCGCTTTTTTCCAGCGCACCCGCAAAAGCAAGACACGCGCCGATTGCGTCCCCGTCAGGGTTGGTATGCCCTGCCAGCAGCACTGTCTTTGCCCGCAGAATTTCTTCACGTATGGCTTCAAAAGAATCATTCGCCGCTCTCATCGGCATCATTCTCCTTCCGTCCTCCGGAAATCTGGTTCATCAGCTGGTCCATACGGATTGCATATTCTGCGGATTCGTCCAGCTTGAAAATCAGTTCCGGCGTGAAACGCAGGTTGATTCTCTCCGCAATCAGGTGACGAATAAAGCCGTTGGCATTTTTCAGCCCCTGCATCACGCTTTTTTTCTCCTCATCGCCGCCCAGCACAGATACATATACCTTGCAGTATTTCAAATCCTGTGTTGTATCCACGCGGACAACACTTGTCATTGCCCCGATTCTGGGGTCTTTCAGTTCCGCCCGGAAAATCTCGGAAAGCTCCTTGCGGATTTCGTCATTAATCCGCGATATCCTCATATTGCTTTTCATAATTTCCTCACCTGTCTTTATCTTGGTATTTCTACCATTGTGAAGGCTTCCACCCAGTCGCCCTCTTTAATATCGTTAAATTTCTTGAACACGAGACCACATTCATAGCCTGCCGTAACCTCCTTCACGTCGTCCTTAAATCGGCGCAGGCTTTCGAGGTCGCCTTCATACACCACAACGCTGTCGCGCAGAATACGCACCTGACAGTTACGGACAAATTTACCGTCCTTCACATAACTGCCCGCAATCGTGCCAACGCCGGACGCCTTAAACAGCTGGCGCACTTCGGCATGCCCAAGCACCTTCTCCTCATAAACAGGGTCAAGCATGCCCTTCATTGCCGCCGTAATATCCTCAATCGCGTTGTAAATGACGCGGTACAGCCGCACGTCTACCTTCTCCTCATCAGAGAACGCCTTTGCGGCAGGCTCAGGGCGCACATTAAAGCCAATGATGATAGCATTAGACGCAGACGCAAGCATAACGTCACTTTCCGTAATTGCACCAACGCCGCCATGGATAATGCGCACGCGCACCTCCTCATTGGAAAGACGCTCCAGACTCTGGCGCACAGCTTCTACAGAACCCTGTACGTCTGCCTTTACAACAATGTTCAGTTCTTTCATATTGCCGCTTTGAATCTGAGAAAACAAGTCGTCCAGAGAAACCTTCTGCGGCGTTTCTTTTATAAGATTTTCGCGGTTCCTTGCAATGATGCTTTCCGCAACCTGTCTTGCCTGCTTGTCGCTTTCCGCAACATAGAAGCTGTCGCCGGCAGAAGGCACCTCCGAAAGCCCAAGGATTTCCACAGGCGTAGAAGGCCCTGCTTTCTTTACGCGTCTGCCCTTATCGTCCGTCATAGCTCTGATTTTGCCGTAGGCGGAACCTGCTACGATAGGGTCGCCCACCTGAAGCGTACCGTTCTGTACCAGAACTGTCGCAACGGGACCGCGTCCCTTATCCAGCTGCGCTTCTACAATTGCGCCCCTTGCGTTTCTATTCGGGTTCGCTTTCAGTTCCTTCATTTCTGCCACAAGGATAATCATTTCCAGAAGGGTATCCAGCCCTTCTTTTGTCACTGCGGAAACGGGTACACAGATGGTTTCACCGCCCCAGTCCTCTGCCAGCAGTTCATATTCCACAAGTTCCTGCTTTACGCGGTCAGGGTTTGCGGACGGTTTATCCATTTTATTGATTGCAACGATAATTTCTACGCCCGCAGCCTTCGCATGGTTGATTGCTTCGATTGTCTGAGGCATTACGCCGTCATCAGCCGCAACAACCAGTATCGCAATATCTGTAATCTGCGCGCCGCGCATACGCATTGCCGTAAACGCCTCATGTCCGGGCGTATCCAGGAATGTAATCGGCTTGCCGCCAATCTGCACCGTATACGCGCCAATATGCTGAGTAATGCCGCCTGCTTCGCCCTTCGTCACATCGCTGTGGCGGATAGCGTCCAGCAGGGAGGTTTTGCCATGGTCAACGTGGCCCATTACTACAACAACAGGCGGGCGTTCTTTCAGGTCGTTATCATCGTCCTCCTGCTCGGCAAAAACTTCCTCCATGATATCTTTTTCTTCTTCCTGCTCCAGAATCACGTTATATTCCTCCGCAATTTCGGCAGCAGTATCAAAGTCAATCACAGCGTTAAGGTTCAGCATTTTACCCTTTTTCATCAGATTCATAACAAGGTCAGATGCTTTTTTGCCCAGAACCTCCGCCAGACCTTTTACCGTAATGCTTTCCGGTATGCTCTTAAGAACGGGTTCCGCGTTTGCCGCGCTCTGTGCCGCCTCCTGCTCTTTTTTCAGGGCAGCCTGTTCTTCCAACTCACGTCTTCTGCGTTCCATCGGGTTCTCGCGCACTCTCGGCTCTTTCTTCACGCCTTTTTTATTCTTGTTGTTTCCGCCGTTTTTATTCTGGGCATTCTGCTGGTTCGGCGCGTTCTGCGGTCTGTTCTGCCCTGCCGGAGCGTTCGGCTTCTGCCCGCCCTGTCTCTGTGCGTTGTTCTGTCCGCCCTGTCTTTGCGCATTATTCTGTCCGCCCTGACGGGATGCATTGCCCTGCCCTCCGTTCTGACGGGGCGTACCGTCCTGTCTGGGCGCATGGCGTTGGTCGCCTGTGGGACGCTGGTCGCTATGTCTGCGGTTTCCGTCCTTCTTCTGCTGTCCGTCTTTTTTCTGCTGGCTGCCCTGCTTCGATGCGTCCTGTTTGGGCGCAGGCTTCTGTGCGTCCTGCTTCGGCGTATCCTGTCCGGGTGTGTCCTGTTTCGGTGCATCTTTCTTCTCCGTATTCTGACGGTAGAGCTTTGTCACCTTATCTGCGTCCTCTTCTCCCAGCATGCTCATATGGCTTGTGGCTTCGATTCCGATTTCCTTCATCTTTGCCATCAGTTCTTTATTCGCAACCCCCAGCTGCTTTGCTAATTCATAAATCCGTATTTTCGACATTCACAACACCTCATCTTTCCATCTGTCAATCCCTCGTATCAAATTCCTCTATATTTTCCTCCGCCAGCGTTTTCAGTTTTTCCGCAAAGCCCTTTTCCGTCACCGCAATAATCGACCGCCGTTCCGTTCCAATGGCTCTGCCCAGTTCTTCCTTGTTTCCCACTTCCACAAAAGCTATTCCATAATACGCTGCGGAATTCCTGAATTTTTTCTTTGTATTCGCAGAGGCGTCCCCCGCCAGTATCAGCAGCTCTGCGTTTTTCTTCCGGACAGCCTGTTCTGCCGCCGTTTCTCCGGCTTCCAGATTGCCGGAACGTTTACAGAGTCCCAGAAGGGAATAAAATTTACGCATCTGTCCCTTCCTCCATCTCCCGCAGAAGCTGTTCATATACTTCCTTCGGCACTGCCGCTTTGAATGAGCGTTCCAGCCCCTTTGATTTCTGCGCTTTTGCAAGGCAGTCCGCATTGGCGCAGATATACGCGCCGCGCCCCGGCTTTTTGCCCGTCCTGTCCAGAGAAAATTCCCCGGCCTCGTTTCTTACAATGCGGATCAGCTCCTTTTTATTTTTCATCTCCTGACACCCAGTGCATTTTCTGAGCGGAATTTTCCTCTGTTTCATTCAAACGGCCTCCTGTTTCCCCTCAGTCCTCAATGGGTTCGTCTGTTTCTTCAAGGGCTTCGCCCTCAGCGGCTGTATCCTCAGCATCTGCCTCGGCTGTTTCGCCCAGTTCCTCCACTGCCTCGGCAATTTCTTCCATTTCGTCTACTGCCTCAGCGGTTTCCGGTTCCTCGTCAAAATCTTCCTCGTCTTCCATAAGGAAATTCGTTTCCAACGCCTGCGTTTCGCTCTTGATATCAATACGCCAGCCGGTCAGCTTTGCAGAAAGCCTTGCGTTCTGCCCCTCTTTGCCAATGGCAAGGGAAAGCTGATGGTCCGGCACAACGATTTTCGCACTCTGTTCTTTCCTGTTCAGCGCGACAGCCAGCACCTTGGAAGGACTGAGCGCAGCAGCAATAAATTCCTTCGGGTCCTCGCTCCAGTTAATAACGTCAATCTTTTCGCCGCCCAGCTCGCTGACAATCACGTTCACGCGGTAACCGTTCTGACCGACACACGCGCCCAGTGCGTCCACGTTTTCATTTTTGGAATATACTGCAATCTTCGTCCGGCTGCCGGCTTCGCGCGCGATGCTCTTGATTTCTACTGTACCATCGTGTACCTCAGGCACTTCCTGCTCAAACAGGCGTTTTACAAGTTCCGGATGCGTTCTGGATACAAAAATCTGCGGTCCCTTCGTCGTCTGCTTCACTTCCAGCACGTACACCTTTACCCTGTCCATGAAGTTGTACTGTTCACCGGGAATCTGCTCATTCGCAGCAAGCACAGCATCAATCTTGCCCATCTGCACAATGACATTGCGGCGTTCTTTCCGCTGCACGATGCCCGTCACAACCTCGCGTTCCTTTGTAATATACTGATTATACAGTATTTCACGCTCCGCCTCACGGAATTTCTGCACAACCACCTGTTTTGCGGTCTGCGCGGAAATACGCCCGAAATCCTTCGGCGTTACTTCAAAATCGATTACATCGCCCACAGTATAATTCGGGTCAAGCACCCGCGCCGCTTCAAGAGAAATTTCGTTCTGGCTGTCCTCCACAGGGCTGGCAACTGTTTTCTGCGCATAACAGGCAACGTCTCCGCTTTCCCTGTCAATTACGACCTTAATGTTCTGTCCGCTTCCGAAATTCTTTTTGCAGGCGGAAACCAGCGACGCTTCAATCGCTTCAAATATAATCTCCCTGTCGATGCCCTTTTCTTTCTCAATCAGTTTCAGTGCCTCGATAAATTCCACTCTGTCCATTTTTCCCGTTTCCTCCCTTTTACAACAGCACAGCCAGACGCACGCTGGCAATATCTTTCCGTTCAAATGCAAATGTTTTCCCGTCTTCTTCCAAAGAAACAACGCCGTCCGCAAGCCCCAGCAGTTTCCCCTGGAACTGTTTGCGTCCCTCCTGCGCCTTATATAGCTTTACGTCAATCATTTCGCCCTGATATTTTACAAAATCTTCGTCCTTTTTCAGCGGCCTGTCAATTCCCGGGGAACTGACCTCAAGAATATACGCCTGTTCAATGGGGTCAGCCTCGTCCAGCTTTGCCTCCAGCGCGCGGCTGACTGCTTCACAGTCGTCAATAGTCACGCCGCTCTCCTTGTCGATATAAACCCGCAGATACCAGTTCGCGCCTTCCTTTACAAATTCCAAATCAGCCAGCTCCACGCCGCATTCCGCCGTTATCGGCTCCAGATACGGCAGAACCTTCTGTTCCGTATTGCCTGCCTTTGCCATTTTCACACCTCATTACGCTCTTTTTCTCTGCCGGAAAAATACAGTACAGCCAAAAGTACGAAATTCCCTCCGGCATACAATAACAAAGAGTGGGCTTCTGTCTCTTATACACATCTGACGCTGCCGACGACTCCTTACGTGTAGA
>CAMQRG010000074.1 GCA_947036475.1 uncultured Clostridia bacterium | reverse complement strand
TACACGTAAGGAGTCGTCGGCAGCGTCAGATGTGTATAAGAGACAGACTTGGGATAATGTTTTCATATCAGATGAAGATATTGCCTGTGATAATGCCCGCATTAGAATGGACAAACAAGTGATAAGGGTAGACAAGAGTGCTCTGGAGGAAATAGAAAAGAAAAATAAGATTTTGTATGAGTTTCCTCCTGTACTAAAACGTGAAACACGTACAGTCGTGGTTCTGGCAAAACCTAAAACCGAGTCAAGCGAAAGAATCGTGTGGGTTCCACGCACACTTGCATTTATCTTAAGAGATTGGAAGAAAAATCAAGATAAATTAAAGGAATGTCTTGGCAGTGATTATTACGACTATAATCTGGTTGTAGCATTGGAGGATGGACGTCCTTGTGAAAGTAAGGTTATCCAAAAATCGTTCCAACGCCTGATTGAAAAAAACAATCTGCCAAAGGTAGTATTCCATTCTTTAAGACATTCGAGTGCAACCTATAAGCTGAAGTTAAATAACGGCGACTTAAAAGCTACACAGGGTGATACCGGGCATTCGCAGACAAGCACGCTCACAGAAATCTATGCCCATATCTTGGACGAAGATCGTAAGATAAATGCACAAAAATTTGAGCGGGCCTTTTACGCAAAACCTGACCTGCGTGAAGTAAATGTACCACAGGAAAGGAGCGGCGAGGCAGTATTGGATGATTTGATACAGGAAATTAAAAACAAACCAGAGCTGCATAATTTGCTTATAAAACTTTTGGATAATACTCCTGAAAATGAAGTACAGGAACATCAAAATTAACAGGAATATACCAAATTAGCAAAGCGGGAGATTTTATTAGCAAATGTTTGGAAACAGTTCTTCCGTCTATTAGCAAAAATTGAAAGACAAACATAGAAAATAAAAAAATAGGAAGGAAAAGAGGAACGCCATTTGCGAATGAAAAACAAAGCAAATTGTTCGCAAATGGCGTAAAATCAACGTCCCAGAAAGGACTTGAACCTTCGACCCCGCGCTTAGGAGGCGCGTGCTCTATCCAACTGAGCTACTGAGACATATGAATTTTTTAAGCTATAGCCCCCCAAAAAGGCGGGAACTCATCTTCCGCTTAGGAGGCGAGTGCTCTATCCAACTGAGCTACGAAGACATCTTTCATGCTCCCTGCCTTCCGGCAGGCAACACCCTGTCCTTTATTGTATCCATTTTCCGCCCCGCAGTCAAGAGTTTTTTCGTGTTCCTCTTAATGATGCGGGGCGTATTGCTGTTACTGCATCATTTCCTCAATAAACGCCGCCAGTTTTTTCGCTTCGCGTTCCATTTTTTCAATATCCTTGCCTTCCAGCATTACGCGCACAAGCGGCTCTGTGCCGGAAGTACGAATCAGCACACGCCCGTCTTTGGAAAATTCCTCCTCCAAAGCATGAATCGCATCGCGCACAGCAGGGATATTCATATAATCGTTTTTCTTTGCATTATCCACCCGCGCGTTTACCAGAACCTGCGGCATGGTTTCCATCAGCGAAGCCAGTTCCGATGCCTTTCTGCCGCTGCGTTTCATTACAGAAAGCAGCTGTATTGCCGTCAGCACGCCGTCCCCCGTTGTGTTATGGTCCAGAAAAATCACATGACCTGACTGTTCCCCGCCGAGGTTATAGCCTTCTTCCAACATTTTTTCCAGCACATACCTGTCGCCAACATTTGCCTGTAATATGGAAATGCCTTCCGCGTTCCCCATCAGACTCAGCCCAAGATTAGACATCACAGTCCCAACAATGGTATTTTTTTCCAATGTACCGCGCTTTTTCATATCCTGCCCACAGATGGCAAGGATTTTATCCCCATCAATCAGTTCGCCATTTTCATCGACAGCCAGACAACGGTCAGCGTCCCCATCAAAAGCAAAGCCGATATCCGCACCGTTTTCCTTCACGAACGCCTTCAAATCCTCCATATGCGTGGAACCGCAGTTTTCGTTAATATTCCTGCCGTCCGGCTCATTATGTATGATGCACAGCCCCGCGCCCAAATCCAGCAGGGCAATCGGCGCAGCTTTATACGCCGCTCCATTCGCGCAGTCCAGCGCAACCTTTATACCATTAAAGCGCTCCCTTGTCGTACGTGTCAGGAATGTGATGTAATCGTCCAGCGCGTCTTCCGCATAGGATTTTGTGCCAAGTTCCGCTCCTGTCGGGCTGGGCAGGCGTTCCGGATGGTTTACAATCAAATCTTCAATCTCGTCTTCCAGTTCATCGCTCAGCTTATAGCCCTGATTATTGAAAAACTTTATGCCATTATATTCCACAGGATTATGCGATGCAGAAATCACGACGCCCGCGTCCAAATGATATTTGCGCACCAGATACGCCACAGCAGGTGTTGGCACAATGCCCGCCAGCACAGCATGCGCGCCTACGGAGCAGATGCCTGCCACAAGCGCACTTTCCAGCATATCCCCGCTGATGCGCGTATCCAGCCCCACCAGAATACGGGGGGCGGTCTTTTTCTCTTTTGTCAGCACATACGCGCCGGCTTTGCCAAGGCGGAACGCCAGTTCTCCCGTCAGTTCCGTATTCGCGACGCCTCTCACGCCGTCCGTACCAAACATTCTTGCCATTCTTTTTCTTCCTCTCTATTAAAACCTTGAGGGCTCTGGTCTGCACTCGTTCCGGTCGGCGCTAAACAAGCCTCCACTGGAGGCTCAGCGCCCTCAATCTCCCGCAAGGGGCTTACCCCCTGACCCATTTTTCAGCCGCATTTCATGCGGCTGGGTTAAATTTTTCTGTATCTGAAACATGTTTCAAAGCATTCACTGTTCTTCCTCTGTTGGTTCTTCCTGCTCGGGCGGCTCCTCTGCCGCCACTGCACTTACAGAGACATTCGCATAGGCGAGCCCCGCCGTCAGCCCTTCCGGCAGTTCCACATGCACGATTGCCGTATGCGTTCCTTCAGAAAGCCCTGCAGCGTTCACTGTGCCATGCAGCGTTTCCGGCTGGAGTGCGTCCAAAGCCTCCTGTTCGCCGGACACTGTCAGTGTCACACTGCCTTCCAGCTGGTATTCGAGCCCATCTTCCTGACCCAATATTGCAAGCTGTTCCGGCTGGAGAATAATCTCCCTGCTTTCCTGCTGTCCAATTTCCACGACAATACGCACATTCTCCGCTGTACCTTCCTTTGCCCGCACGCCTTCCGGCAGGTAATCCACCAGTCTGTAATTCCGCGTCAGCGTCAGTGTGCGTCCGGAAATATCAATACTTTCCAGCTGGAGCGCGGTAATCTTTTCCAGTGCCGCATTCGTTCCAATCAACTCCACAGACTGCGGGCTGCTTGTGACCTCGCCAATCTTATGGCCCGCCGCCGGAACGCCTGTAATATCGACCATCACTGGCACCTGCTTTGCGCCATGCATCGTATAGGAAACCGTAACTTCCGCAGCGCTTGTGGTTACGCCGCGTACCACTTCGCCGTTCGCGTCATACGCCGCCACACGCACGCGCAGGGGTTCCGCTTTCTGCACATCTTCCACACTTACAAAGGCACGCACCGCCGCCACACGCTTCACCAATGTCGCAGGCCCGCTGACCGTAACTTTTTCACCGCTTATCTGCGGCTCGGAGAGATAAACGCCTTCCGGCAGTTCTCCATTTACCACAATATTCACAGGCATCTGCTTAGACGCCAGCGTTTCCACAACTGCCTCTACAGCCGTTGGCGCTTTGCTGACAATATCATAGCCCGCACCGCCGCCTGTCATGGTTACCTCAACAGGAATGGAAACCGTATCCCCATTCACAGCGTTTTCCAGCGCGGAAAGGTCCAGCGAAGCCTTTATCCATTCCGCTGACTGGTTCAGCCGGTCCAGCGCCGTCCGCTGCGCCTTTACCTTTACGGAAATTTTCATATTCCGCAGTTCTTCCCCGTTGCCGAGCGTAAGCCCGCGTTTGGTGAGCGTATCCATGTTTTCCAGAACAAGCGGCCTGCTGTACCCGCGGGTATCCACAGGCTGCGTTATATTGATGACCATAAACCACATTACGGCGGCAATCGCTACGGAAAGCAGTTTCCAGCCAATGTCTTTCATCAGCAGTTCTTGAAATCTCTTCATTTTTCCTGCCTACCTTTCCAAATCGACAATTTTGCCCTGCCGCCCTTCTGCGGCTGTGAAAGCATGTTCCGAAGCTGTTCCGTTGTCAGATTGCGGTACAGCACGCCGCCGCGCGCAACGGAGATTGCTCCCGTTTCCTCTGAAACAACAATCACATATGCATCGGAAACCTCACTTGCGCCAATTGCTGCTCTGTGCCGCGTGCCCAGTTCCATGCTGATTTCGTTGCTGTCCGTCAGCGGCAGGAAACAGGTTGCCGCCGCCACGCGGTTGCGCCGGACGATGACAGCCCCGTCATGCAGGGGCGTATTATGCTCAAAAATATTTATCAGAAGCTGGCTGGAAATAATCGCATCAATGGGAATGCCCGTCCGTTCCAAATCACCCAGAGGCACCTCCTGCTCAATCAGTATCAGCGCGCCCGTTTTGACCGCGCCCATTTTACCCGCCGCTTTTACGATTTCTTCTACTGTGCGCGCGTTCGCCTTACTGCCCTCTTCTTCCTCACCCCGCGTGAAATAAGAAAAGAACCGTCCCTTGCCGAGCTGCTCCAGAGCCTTGCGCAGTTCCGGCTGGAATACCACAATAACCGCAATGATACCCACTGAAATGGTATTGGAAAGTATCCAGATGATCGTATTCAGTTTCAAAAGCGTTGCCACTGCCGCCAGGGCGAATATCACCAGAACGCCCTTGAACAGCACCCATGCGCGCGTTTCTTTAATCCAGAATATAATTTTATAAATGATGTAGGCAACAATCAGTATATCCAGCACATCGGAAATACCGATAGAGGGACGCGCAAATTCCGTCACCCCCAAACGGTCAAATATCCCTTTGAAAATCTCCATAATCCACACCCATTCTTAAAAAAATTCCCCTTCGATTTCCCGCTGCTGCGGAAAATAAATCCTCTTTCAACAGTATAGCATAAAGTTCCTAAAATTGTTATGAAAAGAATCAGAAAATTATAACTTTAAGAAAATTTTCATAATTTGGAGCACATGCCGCACAGCATATCAAAAAGTTCCTTCCCCAGCCCCTGCTTTACCGCTCTGATTATACCATTGGCTTTGAACCGGCGCAATCCATTGCTTTGACTTTTTCTAACGGATACTTTATAATAAGAACCTATCCGTAAATTATCTACGCACATCTTGCTTCATCTTTTCCGGCAGTCTTTGTCGCTTTTCCTTGCCGTACCACCCGGTACGCCTGCAAAAAAGCTCCTTGCCTGCCGAAAAATCTGATCGCGCAATCTGCACGTATCTTATTTATGGATAAATTCTAAAAACTCAAATGAAAATCGAACAGAAACCGGACAGAAAAACAAGGAGGGGATGTTTGCGTGAGCAGAGCAGACGAAATATTTATCGCAAATTGCAGGCAGATTTTAGAACATGGGTTTTCAACGGAGCAGGAAAAGGTGCGCCCCCACTGGGAGGACGGTACACCGGCGTATACCGTCAAAACCTTCGGCATAGTCAACCGCTACGACCTTTCCAAAGAATTTCCTCTCCTGACACTGCGCTTCACCAACTGGAAAGCCGCGATTGACGAAATTCTCTGGATATGGCAGAAAAAATCCAACAATATCCACGATTTGAACAGCAAAATATGGGATTCCTGGGCGGACGAAAGCGGTTCCATCGGCAAGGCATACGGCTACCAGCTTGGCGTAAAATACCGGTTTCAGCAGGGGGAGATGGACCAGGTGGACAACGTGCTGTGGCAGCTGAAAAACACGCCCTCGTCCCGCCGCATCATGACGAATATCTACACCTTCGCGGACCTGCCGGAAATGGGGCTGGAGCCATGCGCATACAGTATGACATTCAACGTGACAGGAAACCGCCTGAACGCCATACTGAACCAGCGTTCGCAGGACACGCTTACCGCAAACAACTGGAATGTCGTGCAGTATTCCGCCCTGCTGATGATGTTCGCACAGGTCAGCGGTCTGGTGCCGGGCGAACTGGTCCATGTTATCAGCGATATGCATATTTACGACAGGCATATCCCGATGGTAAAGGAACTGCTTACGCGTGAGCCGCTCCCCGCGCCGAAAGTGCGCCTGAATCCCTGCGTCAAGGATTTCTACGCATTTTCGGTTGAAGATTTTATTGTAGAGGATTACCAGCATGGCGCACCGATTGGCAGGGTGCCTGTGGCAATATAAGGAGGGCTTACATATGGATATCATCGTTGCGAGGGACGATGCCTGGGGCATCGGGCAGGACGGGGATCTTCTGCATCGCATCTCCGCAGATATGAAGCGTTTCCGCGCCATGACGACAGGAAACGTGCTTATCGTTGGGCGGAAAACACTGGAATCCTTCCCGAACGGTAAACCTCTGCCGGAACGCGTAAACATTGTGCTGACGAAAAACATGGAATATCACGCGGAGGGCGTTGTGCTCTGCCATTCTTTGGAGGAATTGCCGGAACTTCTGCACGCATATGAAGGGAAAGATATTTTTGTGGCAGGCGGCGGCAGCATTTACCGCCAGCTTCTGCCGCTTTGCAGGCGGGCGTATGTTACGCATATCCACGCCGCTTTTCCCGCAGATACCCGTTTCCCCAATCTGGATAAAGACCCTGACTGGATACGTTTGGAAAAAGGAGAAACACAGGAAGAAAAAGATATTGAGTTTTCCTTTGACCTCTATGAAAACCGCCGTTTTGCAGGGAAATAACATTCCCTGCGGCTTCATTTCTTAAACCTTTCTTTCGATTGGGAATTTTCCTTCCCTTTTTGTCGGAAAGGTGGTATACTTGTCCGGAAAGCAAGGACAGCCTCGTATTCGGGGTGAAGATGAGAGGAGAATGAACATGAAAAAGAAATTATATCTGTTTTTGACCTGCGCGGCAGTTGCGGCAATGGTGCTGGGCGGCTGCGGCGGCAAGGACAAAAGCAATGACGCGGCAAATGGAACCGAACCCGACCAGAAGCAGGAGGAGGAAATCGTTTATACCAGCGAGGACGGACGTCCTCCTCTGGCTGACGATCTGAAAGATCTGTATCAGGGTGCGGCTGAGATTTACGCAGAAATCAGCCTTGGCACATTTGACGCTGACGAAAACACCACAATGGAGAAAAACGGCAATATCTATTATAAGGTAAATGACGAGCGTTTCGCTACATACGATGATTTCCAGACCTATCTGGAACAGTATTTCACAAAGGACTTTGTTTCCTCTGAAATCCTGACAGAGAAAAACATTCAGTTCGTAAAGGGCGATGACGGCGCACTGTATTTCCTTGGCGGCGGCCGCGGCAGCAACATCTTCTATGCCGGCCATGTATTTACGCTGGACAGGCAGACAGACAAGGAAATCGACCTGACCGCTACAGCGTATTATTCCACAGGCGACTCCGCATATGACGGCGAAGTTTTCTATGTTGCGCCTGAAAACACCGACGACTTTTCTACCACAGATTATCATTTCGTAATGCTGATGGAAGACGGCGAGTGGAAATTTGACGATTTCGTACTGTTCTACTAAAATAGCGAACAAACAACCGGAAGGGCGGGCTGTGAGAAACAGCCTCCCTTTCTTTTTTTTACCGGAACCCCTCCAGCGGGAGCATATGCCCTTCTCCGCAGTTAAGTTGGCATTGTTATTACCGGATAAATGCAGTATAATCAATTCAGCAGAAACAGGCTCAGAGAGGTTTTGTGGTACGGCTATGGAAAAGGAGGAAAGAGCATGAACGAAACGCACGAACAGCTGATAAAAATTGGAACGGGCATACTGGGCGCAGCACGCAGCGAACTCTACCTTTCCATGCGCTTCCTCGATATTGCGCTGAGCGCACTGGGCTATGAAATGAACCTTTCCACGCTTCATGTCGGCACAGACGGGGTAAAGATACTCTATAACCCGCGCGACCTGATACAGCGTTATCTTTCCGACCGCGTGCTCGTAAACCGCGCATACCTGCATATGCTCCTCCACTGCCTGTTCCGCCACCCCTTCCATACCGGAGAGCGTGACGCGGAACTTTGGGGGCTTGCCTGTGATATCGCCGTAGAATCCATCATTGACCGGCTGGACGTAAAAGCTGTCCGGCTGGTGGTATCCGATAAACGCGAGGAAACTTATGACATGCTTCTGAGGGAGCTGAAAACTCTTTCCGCCGAAGGCATTTACCGCATTTTGAAGCAGAAAAAACTGCCTCCGCAGGAATTTGGCAAATTACAGATGGAATACTGGGTGGACGACCATGTTTTCTGGGAGCAAAAGCAAAATGATGACCAAAATGGCAATAATAAGGAGAACGATAACCGGCAGGAGCAGGAACAGCGCGAGGAAGAAAGCAGGCGGGAACTGGAGCAGAAATGGCAGGAAATCGGCGAAAAAACCGAAACCAATCTGGAAACCTTCTCGAAAGATATCGGGGAAGAAATGGGCGCGCTTTTGCAAAGCCTGAAAATCGAAAACCGCGAACGGTATGATTACCAGAGGTTTTTACAGAAATTCACAACCCGGAAAGAGGAAATGCAGGTAGACGATGATGCATACGACTATATTTTTTATACCTACGGCCTTTCACTTTATGGGAATATGCCGCTCATCGAGGCACTGGAATATAAGGAAGTTAAAAAAGTGGAAGAACTGGCGATTGCCATAGATACATCAGAATCCTGCGAAGGGGAAACCATTCGCCGTTTTCTGGAGGAAACCCTGTCTCTTATACACATCTCCGAGCCCACGAGACGCTACGCTATCTC
>CAMQRG010000073.1 GCA_947036475.1 uncultured Clostridia bacterium | reverse complement strand
TGTGTATAAGAGACAGCTGTATGCCGTTCCGAAAAATACGCACAACAAAAACACCCACGCCCATTTATAAAAGTGGATATTTTATTTATTGTCCATATTAACGAATATCCGACATACACCACTCCTTCTTTCTATGCTCCCAGTATACCACAGGGGAAGGCAGAGGGCAAGCGCAACGGCAATTGCCTGAGAAAATTTCTTATAGCAACGCGCGGAATGCAGGCAGCTTCTTTTTCGGGAAAAGAGGTAGATTTTTCGCGGCTTTTGTAGTACACTGGTAAAATACAAAAGTTTCAAAGGGAATGCCGCCTGACTTAAGAAAACAACGTTTCTTCTGATGGATTTCTTTGGTCAGACACTGGCGGCAATGCCCATAACAAGGAGGATACAAATGGAAAAAACAGTTACGCTGACATCTCTGGGGTGTGATAAAAACAGGGTGGACAGCGAGGTCATGCTGGGGCTTCTGGCGAAGGACGGATTCCGGCTTGTCGCGGAGGAAGCGGAGGCGGATATTATTATTGTCAATACTTGCTGTTTTATCAGGGACGCGCTGGAGGAAAGCATAGAAACCATTCTGGAAATGGCAGAATATAAGGAAACGGGACGTTGTAAGGGGCTGATTGTGGCGGGCTGTCTGGGTCAGCGGTACGAAAAGGAATTTTTCGAGGAACTGCCGGAGGTAGACGCTGTTGTCGGGACGGCGGCGTTTGAATCCATTGCGGAGGTTGCGGACGAAGTGCTGCAAGGCGCGCGGCAGATGAAACATCTGGAGGACATTGACCGCCCGATGGACGGGGCAAACGGCTGTCTGCGGCTGCGTTCAACTGCGCCGTATTTTGCCTACCTGAAAATCTCCGAAGGATGTGACAACCACTGTACCTACTGCGTAATTCCAAAGCTGCGGGGCAGACACAGGAGCCGGACGCTGGAAAGCCTTGTTGCAGAGGCGGAGATGCTTGCGTCAGAGGGCGTTAAGGAGCTTGTGCTTGTGGCGCAGGATACCTCTATTTACGGACTCGATATTTACGGGGAACCGAAGCTGCACACGCTTTTGGAAAAGCTGAACGATATCGAAGGGCTTGCGTGGATACGTCTGCTTTACTGCTACCCTGAAACGCTGACGGACGAAACCATCGCGGCAATGGCACATTGCGAAAAGGTCTGCCATTATATTGACATGCCGATACAGCACGCCAGCGATACTGTACTGAAACGTATGGGGCGCAGAAGCAGTCAGGCACTGATACGGGAGAAAATCGCAAAGCTGCGGGCGGCTATGCCGGATATTGCCCTGCGGACAACGCTGATTGTTGGTTTCCCGGGAGAAACAGAGGAAGAATTTCAGGATTTGAAGGACTTTATCGCGGAAATCAAATTTGACAGGCTGGGCGTTTTCTCGTATTCTCAGGAGGACGGCACCCCTGCGGCACGTATGGAAAACCAGATTGACGAGGAGCTGAAAGAGGAACGGCGGGAGGAATTGATGGATATGCAGAAATCCATTTCCGCCGCGCTCTGCGAACGGGAAACCGGAACGGTGAAAGAGGTTCTCATTGAGGGCAGACTGCCGGAGGAGGAAATCTACTGCGGGCGCACGCGGCGCGATGCACCGGAAATCGACGGGCTG
The DNA here is from genome assembly GCA_947036475.1 of uncultured Clostridia bacterium. Classification (GTDB taxonomy): domain Bacteria; phylum Bacillota; class Clostridia; order Lachnospirales; family Anaerotignaceae; genus Anaerotignum_A. Next base: position 7,219 of record CAMQRG010000073.1, on the reverse strand, counting down.
GTGTTTGTTTCCTCTGAGGAAGAATTATATTCCGGGGATTTTGTGCAGGTGCAGATCCGCGAAGCGGGGGATTATGATTTGATAGGAGATGTAATGTATGGAGATGAATCTGCCGAATAAACTGACGATACTGCGGGTGGTTTTGATTCCGGTATTTCTTGCCGCGCTTTTTTTCGCACCTGTACCGATAAACCGATACAGTGCGGTGCTGATTTTTATGATTGCCTCCCTGACGGACTTGCTGGACGGGAAGATTGCGCGGAAATATAACATGGTGACGAATTTTGGGAAATTCATGGACCCGCTTGCGGATAAACTGCTGGTGATGTCTGCGCTGGTTTCTATGGTCGCGCTGGAGGACTTGCCCGCATGGGTGGTTATCGTGATACTGGCGCGGGAATTTGCAATCACAGGTTTCCGTACACTTGCAGTTGAGGCAGGAATTGTGCTGGCGGCAAGCTGGTGGGGCAAGGTCAAAACAACGGTGCAGATGGTGATGATTATAGTGGTGCTGCTGGACCTGCCGTTTGGGTTTATGGGACTTTTGGAAATGGCTCTGATAGGGCTGGCGGTATTCTTTACGATACTTTCCGGTGCGGATTATATCATAAAAAACAAAGATGTTCTGAAGGGCTGAGAATATGAAAACGCAGACAAAAGGAATATGGATTACACTGCTTGCGGCGGCGTGTTTTGGTGCGGCTTCGCCCATTGCAAAAGGCGTATATCAGTATGACGTAACGGTGAGTTGTGTGCTGACATGGCGGTTTTTTATGGCGTCCATATTGCTTTGGGCGTATCTTCTTCTGTTTCGGCGGGATTTGAATTTCCGGCTGAAAAAAGACCAGTTGATTACGCTGGCAATTGTGGGCGGTGCGGCACATTTTTTGACAACGCAGTGCTATTTCAGCGCGTTGAAATACGTTCCTATCAGCATACAGATTATGTTTTTTTATACATATCCGTTTATGGTAAATGGGCTGAGTATCCTGCTGTTTGGGGAGAAGATGAACAGGGGGCAGCTGGTTTCGCTTGCGGCGGCGTTTGTCGGCATTTTGATGACTGTTTCGTTGGACGATATGCGCCTGAACGGGATTGGCATACTGCTCAGCATTGGTGCGGCGGCCTGCCAGACGGCGTATATTCTGCTTCTGGGGCGGCGGAACGTGGCAGAGGTGGACAGTCTTGTTATCGGCGCGTATTCGTCTGTATTTGCGTTCCTGTCATTCTTCATTTTTTCTCTGGCAAAGGGAGAACTGCGGGCAGACCTTGCCCTGCCCTGCTGGGCGGGCATTGCAGGAATGGCAGTGTTCACTACGGCAGTGGGGGCGGTCGCCCTTGCGCTGGGGATTAAGCTGATTGGCGGCGCAAAGGCGGCAATTATCAGTGTGTTTGAGCCGATTGAGGCGATACTGCTTGGTGTGCTCCTGTTCCATGAACGGCTGACACTGCGGGGCATGGTGGGAATTGCGCTGGTAATGGGCGCAATCGTGCTGGTGAATTATACGCAGACGAAAAATGCTGTGGAGTGAAAACGTATGCTTTTAAGGCAGAAAAACTGCGGTGTCTGGGCTTACGCCGCGCTTTTCAGATATGCCTGCAATTTCCGCCCAATCCAGCAGGTGACGAGGATTTTGACGCTGTCCAGCGGGAGGAACACAAGCGCTCCTGCGGGGAGCGTGGCGATAAAGCTGCCGCCGATTACGACAGACATCCAGTATGTAGCGTAGGCGTAGAAAATAAATGTTGCCAGAAACATGCCCGCAATCTGCGCCACAGGGCTTTCGGGGAAACGGCGGATACAGACGGAACAGGCGGGGACAAGGAAAAGGTATCCCGTAAGATAGCCGCCGCCCGCACCGGCAAAGCGGGAAAATCCGGCACTGTAACCGGCGAATACCGGCAGGCCGACAGCCCCCATCAGCAGGTATAACGCTGTGGCGGCAAATGCCATTTTTGGTTTTAATACATAGGCGGTCAGATAGAGCGCGAATGTTCCCAGCGACAGAGGCATGCTGCTGACGGGTATGGGAATACTGATAGGTGCGAGGACGCAGATAACTGCCGCCATCATTGCGGTGAGGGTGAGGTCTTTTGTTTTTGTCTGGGTCATGAAAGTACCTTCTTTCGTAATGGATTTGGATTAAAGGTATTGTAAACGGAGAAAGAAATAATGTCAACCATATAGAATTAATTTGGTTTACAATTGGAAAGGGGAAGAATTTGAAATGTCCAGAAACTGTCAGAAATGCGGCGGAGAGGTGGGAGCAGCAGACTTATTCTGCATTCACTGCGGCATGCCTTTGGAAAAAATCAAACAGGAAGAACAGCAGGCGTTCAGCCAATGGGAAGGCGTGCAGACGCCGCCGCAGGAAAAGCCGGAACTGGCAAAGTCCTTGAGTGTAAAGGATTACCTGCTGTTTGGCATATTGCTGTCAATACCGGTTGTAAATATCATTTTGGCGGTTGTTTGGGCGGCGGGAAAGGACGAAAACCCCAACCGCCGGAATCTGGCGCGCGCGTGGCTGATATTTGCCGCAATTGGTGCCGTAATCACCGTTATTTTCACGATTGGGCTGGTGCGCGCGGCGTGGCTGGATGAGCAGAATTATCCGGAGTATTATGAGTATTATGACGAATACTACGATGAATATTACGACGAGTATTATGATGAATACTATGATGATTGGGAAGAATACGATTACGACTATGACGATGACATGGAATGGGAGTATTATTGGGAGGAACTGATAGAGGGCCTGGGAGAAGTATAAAACAGAGAGCCTGCCTTTTAGAACAGAAGGCAGACAGGGGACGCGGGTCTGCGTCCTCTTTTTTTGTCTGTCTGCGGCGGAAAGGCATAAATTTCCTTTTTCTGAGCAATACTATCCGCGAAAGGAGATGGGAACTTGAGCGGAAAACTATTGCTTGCGGCACAGCTGCTGTTTTTCTGCATGGGCGCGTATTATTTTTACCGCAGCAGCCGGCGGAAGGGCAGGAAAAGCAGAGGCTTTATGGAGGAAAACCTCTGTCAGCTGGAAAAGATTAACGGAATGCGGAACGTATGCCTGACAGAGCCTTTGGCGGAGCAGACACGTCCGAAAAGCCTAACGGAAATCATCGGCCAGGAAAAGGCTGTCCGCGCGCTGAGAGCAGCGCTCTGCGGCCCGAATCCGCAGCATATCCTGATTTACGGCCCGCCGGGGGTAGGTAAGACTGCGGCGGCACGGCTGATTTTGGAGGAGGCAAAACGCAGACCGGAATCACCCTTTGGGAAAGGGGCAAAATTTGTGGAACTGGACGCAACGACATTACAGTTTGACGAACGAAACATTGCCGACCCGCTGATGGGCTCCGTACACGACCCCATTTACCAGGGGGCTGGTGCGCTGGGACAGGCGGGCATTCCACAGCCCAGGCCGGGGGCGGTCTGTGAGGCAAACGGCGGCGTACTGTTTATTGATGAAATCGGGGAGCTTCACCCATTGCAGATGAATAAGCTGCTGAAAGTGCTGGAGGACCGCGTGGCGCGGTTCCAGAGCAGTTATTACAGCCGCCAGAATACGGATATCCCGTTGTATATCCATGAGATTTTTCAAAAGGGCCTGCCGGCGGATTTCCGCCTGATTGGTGCAACAACACGCAGTCCGGCGGAAATTCCGGAGGCTTTGCGTTCCCGTTGTACGGAGATTTTCTTTGAACGGCTGGACAGACATTCTGTGGAAAAGATTGCGCAGAACAGCCTGCGGCGTTCCGGCATGGCGTTCGAGGAAGGGCTTTGTGGAGAAATTGCCCGGTATGCCAGAGGCGGGCGGGATACGGTGAATATCGTGCAGTCGCTGACATCGCTGGCGTGGATAGAGGGCGGCCGTACCGTAACGGCGGCTGATTTGGAATGGGTGGCAGAAATGGGACGCTACCAGCCGCTGATGCAGCGCAGAATACGGCAGGAGCCGCAGACAGGCGTTGCAAACGGTCTTGGCGTGCAGAGCGGGGGCGGCGGCATGCTGCTTTTTGTGGAGGCTGTGGCAAAGCGCGGAGAAGGCGGGCTGACAGTGACGGGCATTATGGAGGAGGAGGAAATCAAAAGCAGGCAGGGCAGCGGGCGCAGAAAAAGCAACGCAAGAAGTTCGGCGGAAAATGTGCTGACGCTTTTGGAAGAATATGGTTTTTCCAAAGCGGCATATCATGTGCATATCAATTTTCCCGGCGGCGTTCCTGTAGATGGACCTTCGGCGGGAGCGGCAATGTTTCTGGCGGTGTATTCAGCTTTTGTGGAAACCCCCTTGCCGAATGATATTGCTGTGACGGGCGAAATTGGAATAAAGGGGCAGATTCTGCCTGTTGGCGGCGTGGAGGAAAAGCTCGAAGCTGCGCGGGAGGCGGGCGTAAAGCGGGCGTTTATTCCGGCGGAAAACTGGAAGGAAGGTTATGGCAGGCTGGGGATTGAAGTTGTGCCTGTGGAAAACGCAGACGAACTCCTGCGGGGCGTTTTCCTTGGAAGGAAAAGTGAGGGGGCGGCTTTGAAATAAAAGATTTGCGGCAGGCATTGGAAAGAAGCTTTCCAGCGTCTGCCGCAGCTGGCATGATTCAGCAGTGAAAACGGCAGAACCAGTCCCAGTAGGGCTCCTGTTTCCCGCAGTCTGGACAGATGCCCGTTCCGTAGACAAGCGGCAGAATGGGGCGTATCATATCATCGCCCGCTAGTTCCAGCATGCCGTTCAGCCAGACGGCTTCGCTATCCAGAGATGTTTTATCCCATGGGAGGATTTCGACTGGCTCAAGGATATCCGGCTGTTCGGCAAGGGGGAGTGTTTCGTCCTCCCAGCCGCACAGGCAGGCCGCGGGGGCTTCTTCCCATGTGGAGCCGGACAGATACCAGAGGGCACAGGCATGCGCTCTGCTCCCGATGATTGCCAGTGCGCCTAAGGAAAACATTGTTCCCAGTTCTGCATCGGTTTCCAGTAAGGCATGGACTTCCGCGTCTGTCAGGAGAGATTCCGCTTCTTTGCGCAGACCGTCCAGACCTTCATGAAATTCACGATATGTCTCGGATTCCGGGGAAAGGGGTTCCATGGCTTCTGCTGCGATTGCCGCGCCCATTTGGGCAATCAAAAATACTTTGTCTTCTTTGGAGAGTTTCGGGCAGAAAGCGGCTAAATGGGGCAGGGCATAAGCTGTTGCAGTGTACCAGCTGAACTGGTGGCTCAAGTCCTCTGCCAGTATTTCGATTGTCTCCCGTATGCTGCCGTTCCCTTCTGTCAGGGCCAGAAGCCACTTTTCTGCATCGTTTCCGGCGGAGCTTAATATCTGCCAGACAGGGGAATTTAATTTTATCATGTATAATCCCTCCTGAATTTTCAAGGTTTTTTTTCGGTGCCTTTTATCTATTATATTCCTGTTTTTTGGGAAAATAAAGCGTTAAAAAGCGGCCTGACTTAAGAAAACAAATTTTTATTCCAGCACTGATAAAAAAACTATCGTTTGCCATATCCATAAAATGTGTCCTGATGATGCGGCACAGCCTGCCGGCAGTTTTTTTAGAATTTCAGAAGGCTCTCTGCAAATTCATCTGGCAGTATAGGGCGGTTCCTGTATTCATACCGCAGGGCTGGATAATCGGCAGGGGCTGCTGTGAGCGCGGCCTTTGCGGCGTTTTGGATTTGGCAGACAATCTGGCGGAACAGCGGGGTCTGGTAGACCAGTTCCAACGCTTTCAGGTAATCTTTTGCAGAACTGGATGGAAACGGCGTTTCGGTAAAATCGATACAGGCGTCAGCAAGCATATTCAGCAGGTTTTCCGCTTCAACGAAACCTACCTGTTCGCAGCCTTCAAATTCTTCAAAATCAAGACGTTTGCCCATGATTGCGGCATGCTCCATTAAAAGAAGGGAGAACCATGTGAGAATCAGCCATTCATCGCTTCCTTCTATATCATGCAGGGCTTCCCTGCAAAATTCTGCCTGTGTATCGTTGATTTCTTCGCCGACATTGTAATGCAGGGTGCAGGCCCAGAGGTTGTTTGCAAAATCCTCAAAGTTTTCTGGTATGTCGCGTCCTTCCAGACAATCCCAGCACAGGCTGAACGCCTGTTCAATGGCGGCGGGCATTTCTCTGCCGCCAGCTGTCAGGCCATGCCGGACGGTACACGCATATTGCTCCAGCATCAGCAGGTTTGCCAACAGGCGCGCGTGGTTGTTGCTTCCGGAAAAGGTATCTTCCAGCATATCTCGGAAACGGTTTACCCAATTTACAGCCTTCGCGCTTTCCAGCGCTGAAAAATCCATATCCAGTGTGTATTTCATAATATCCCTCCCAGTTAAGCCTGAACTGATTATATCATAAGCCTGAAAGACTGGCGCAAAAATATTTGCGAATACGGCAAAAATGCATTGACGCGGGATAGTGTTTTGGACTATTATTAAAACAGCGGAGGACAAAAACTGGAAATTGTTTTTCGGCTGTCCGCAAAAACTGGCAGAATATATTTTAGGAGGTAGATACCAATGAAGTTTACAAACACAGATAAAGCACCCGCGGCTCTTGGCCCTTATTCTCAGGCAGTAGCAGTAAACGGCCTGCTGTTCACATCCGGACAGATTGCGCTTGACCCCGCAACGGGTGAGGTTGTCGGCACAAACGTTCAGGAACAGGCAGAACAGGTTATGAAAAACCTTGGCGCGGTTCTGGAGGCGAATGGTCTGACATACACAGACGCGGTAAAAACAACATGTTTCCTTGCGGATATGAATGATTTCGCAGCGTTCAATGAGATTTATGGTAAGTATTTCACAGCAAAGCCCGCACGTTCCTGCGTTGCAGTGAAAACACTGCCGAAAAACCTGCTCTGCGAGGTTGAAGTTATTGCGGAAATGAAATAATCGGATTCGCCCAGCATGTCCTTCAGGGGGCGTTTTGTACGTTCCCCTGAGGGATTTTGTGCTGTTCTGGCGGACGCGGAATATGCGAAAAAATATCATAAATTTTTCAAAAAAACTGTTGACATTTATCAGGGACTGTTGTAATATATAGAAGCCGCCGATAACAGCGGCAGAAAATATCGAGGCGTGGCTCAGCTTGGTAGAGCGCTACATTAGGGATGTAGAGGTCGCAAGTTCAAATCTTGTCGCCTCGATGGTCAGGAATGCCGGAAATCAGGCATTCCTTTTCTTGTGCGCCGAATAGGCAAGACAAAACCCCCAGTTATACTGGGGGTAAG
>CAMQRG010000072.1 GCA_947036475.1 uncultured Clostridia bacterium | reverse complement strand
GATAGCGTAGCGTCTCGTGGGCTCGGAGATGTGTATAAGAGACAGGTTGCAGGGCTTGAGGATATTTCCTCCGGCGAACTGCTGATTGACGGCAAGCTGGTGAATGATGTGGAGCCGAAAGACCGCGATATCGCTATGGTATTCCAGAATTATGCCCTTTATCCGCATATGACCGTATATGAAAATATGGCGTTCGCGCTGAAGCTGCGCAAAACGCCTCCCGATGAAATCGACCGTATGGTGCGTGAAGCAGCTAAAATCCTGGATTTGGAAAAACTGCTTGAACGCAAACCGAAAGCCCTTTCCGGCGGCCAGAGGCAGCGTGTTGCAATGGGACGTGCCATCGTGCGCAATCCCAAGGTATTCCTGATGGATGAACCGCTTTCCAATCTGGACGCAAAACTGCGCGTACAGATGCGTGCGGAAATTTCCAAACTCCATCAGCGGCTGGGTTCTACCATTATATATGTAACACATGACCAGACAGAGGCTATGACGCTTGGCACTCGTATCGTTGTCATGAAAGACGGCATCGTTCAGCAGATGGATACGCCGCAGAACCTCTATAACCACCCTACGAACGTTTTCGTTGCCAGCTTTATCGGCTCGCCGCAGATGAACTTCCTTGACGCCGTATGTGAAATCAAGGACGGCGCAGCCGTTCTCAAGGCAGGCGGCTGTGAAATTACGCTGGATGCGGAAAAATCCAAAGCACTGAGCGACGGCGGCTACAACGGCAAGACTGTCGTTATGGGCATTCGCCCCGAGGACATTTACGATGCAGAGGATATGCCCGAAAACTTCCCCCACAGCATCGTAGAAGCACCCGTTACGATGTATGAACTGCTGGGCGCAGAGGTTTATCTCTATTTTGATTTGCAGGGTACAACTGTTACCGCCAGAGTAGCATCGACCACAAACGCACAGACAGGCGAAAAAATGAATTTCGCTCTGGATTTAAGTAAAATTCATCTGTTTAATAAAGAAACAGAAAAAACAATACTGGGCTGAAACAGACCGGCTGCCGTTTCTCCCGAAAGGGAACAGCGGCAGTCTGGCTGAAATTGCCGGATAAAGGATTTTTTTCCTCTCATACATAAATTCTGCATCCGGAATGGCAGAACCGGTTTAAGAAAATTTTTTTCAATCTTTTTTCTACTTTCTTAAACCAATCTGCATTTACGGTTCCTGTACCTTTGATTGACAGACAAATACACTCTTGTCAGTCAAAGATAAAAAAGTAAAAAACCCGGGGCTCCCCCCATTGCCCCGCCTCCTTCACACATGGTTGTGTGGGAATTTTACTTTTTTGGTTTCTGCATGGCTTCTGCATCCCCGCCATGCAGAAATTTTTTTTGCTTTTTACATTTCCTCTCCTTCCCGCAAACAGCATAAAAACGGACTTTTGCGCCTATTTCTCCCACGTTTCCAAAATAAAAATAAAAAAATTGGCTGTATTCTGTAACCTTTTTCCTGATTCTGGGCACTAACTTATTGTACGGCATATGTACAGATGAAAAAGAACGAGTGGGCAGGAGGGTTTTGAAAGATGAGTTTTAGCGTGCTGGGAACGGGAATGTACGTCCCGCCCAAGGTGGTTACGAATGACGACCTGTCGCAGATTATTGATACAAACGATGAATGGATCATGCAGCGGGTCGGTATTCACGAACGCCATTTCAGCGAACAGGAAACCGCGGCGGAAATGGGCTATCGGGCAGCTCTGGCTGCTTTGGAAAACAGCGGCGTAAAGGCGGAGGAACTTGATCTGATCCTTGCCGCAAGCGTCAGCGGGGAAACCGTGTCCCCTTCTGTTTCCTGCGAGATACAAGGTCATCTTGGCGTATCCTGCATGACAATGGATATTAATGCCGCCTGCTCCGCATTTGATTTTATGCTGGAAACTGCGGCAGGTTTTTTTGCCAGAAAAAAAGTGAAAAAAGTACTGGTAGTCGGCACAGAACGGCTCAGCCGTCTGATAGACTGGACAGACAGAAGCACCTGTGTCATATTTGCCGATGGCGCGGGCGCGGTGGTGTTAGGCGAAGGCGATGGATACATTGACGCGGTTTTCGATGTAAAAGGCGGGCTCGACGTTATTGATATTCCCCAGCCCGTAGGCAGCTCCCCCTACTATCAGAGGGGGCAGGAAAAAAAGCCCTGCATCCATATGCGGGGACAGGATACCTTCAAATTCGCGGTAACTGCCATCTGCCGGGATTCCGTGCAGGTGCTGGAACGGAACGGATTTTCGTTTGACGATGTCGCTTATATCGTCCCGCATCAGGCAAACAAAAGAATCATTGATTTTGCCAGCGCAAAACTGAAAGTGCCGAAGGAGAAATTTTATGTCAATATCGACCGGTTCGGCAACACATCTTCAGCAAGCATCCCTATCGCGCTGGATGAAATGAACCGCAAGGGAATGCTGAAAAAGGGCGACCTGCTGCTCCTTCCTGCGTTCGGCGGAGGGCTTGCAAGCGCGGCGTGCCTGCTGCGGTGGTAAGGAATATCCGAAAAATTTTTGTTCGGAAAACATCGTTTTCCACAATCACAAAGCCAAAAAACGGTCAGACCGTTTTTTATAGAGAAAAGAAAACTAAAATCATACGAGAATGAAAAGGAGATTGAAAATTATGGTATTTGAAAAGATTGCAGCAATGTTGGCAGAAAAACTGGAATGTGACGCAGCAGACATTAAACCCGAAACAGAATTCGGCACACTCGGCATCGACTCTCTTGACGTTATGGAGCTTCTGATGAACCTGGAAGAAGCTTTCGGCACAGAAATCGAAATGGGTGAAAACAAAATCAACACCGTTAGCGATCTGGTTACACTGATCGAAAGCAAGCTGGACTAATCAAAAGGAGGCGGAAAACCCTATGATCGATTCACCGATCTGCTCTATGCTGGGGATACAATACCCCATTTTCCAAGGCGGTATGGCGTGGATTGCCGATGGGAAGCTGGCGGCGGCTGTTTCCAATGGCGGCGGTCTCGGCATCATTTCCGCCATGAACGCGGGCGGCGATTATCTGCGGGAGCAGATTAAAATCGCACGCGGGCTGACAGATAAGCCCTTCGGCGTAAATATCATGCTGATGAGCCCCCATGTGGAAGAAGTTGCCCAGATTGTGGCAGAGGAAAAAATCGCAGTCGTCACAACAGGCGCAGGTATCCCCACAAAATATATGCCGTTGTGGAAAGCGGCAGGCATTAAAGTTGTTCCCGTTGTGGCGTCTGTCGCGGGAGCAAAAATGATGGCGCGCGCAGGTGCAGACGCCGTAATCGCCGAAGGCGGCGAATCCGGCGGCCATATCGGCGATATGGCGACCATGCCGCTCGTACCGCAGGTCTGCGATGCAGTAAGCATTCCTGTTCTGGCGGCTGGCGGCATTGGCGACGGCAGAGGCATGGCGGCGGCGTTCCTGCTGGGGGCAGTCGGCGTGCAGATGGGTACGCGTTTCCTGCTTGCGGAGGAATGCGGCGTACACCAAAACTACAAAGATATGGTGCTGAAAGCAACGGATATTTCCACAACCGTAACCGGTCGGCGTTTCGGCGGGAACACATGCCGCGGCTTGAAAAACCAGTTCGCGCGGGATTTTCTGAAAAAGGAATTTGCCCCCGAAGCAACTGCCGAAAGTGTTGCAGAGTTGGGCGTGGGCGCACTGCGTAAAGCCGCTGTGGAGGGCGATACAAAGGAAGGCTGTTTCCTTGCGGGACAGATTTCCGGCATGGTGAAAAAAGAACAGCCTGCCGCAGAAATCGTGAAGGAAGTCGCAGAAGAAGCGGAGGCACTTCTGAAAGGAGCGGCAAAATGGGTAAAATAGCATTTGTTTTTTCCGGACAGGGCGCACAGAAAGCCGGTATGGGAAAGAGCTTTTATGAAAACAGTTCGGAAGTCCGCGCATTGTTCGACAGGGCAGAAGCCTTGCGGGACGGTACTCTGCGCCAATGCTTTGAAGGTACGGCAGAGGAACTGAAAGAAACGCAGAATACACAGCCCTGCCTGTATCTGGCAGATTTAGCGGCGGCTGTTGCTCTGCGGGAGATGGGTATTGTGCCGGAAGGCGTTGCGGGCTTCTCTCTGGGTGAACTGCCCGCATTGGCGTTTGCCGGTGCATATAGCCATTTTGACGGATTCCAGCTGGCATGCATTCGCGGTCAGGAAATGGCAAAAGCAGCAGCGGAACATCCCGCCTCCATGCTGGCTGTCATGAAGCTGGAAAATGCAAAGGTAGAAGAAATCTGCAAAAATTTCCAGCAGGTTTATCCTGTGAATTATAATGGTCCGGGACAGCTTGTTGTTGCCGGAGCAAAAGAGGAAATAGATGCATTTTCCAAGGCTGTGCGCGAAGCTGGCGGCAGAGGTATGCCCATTGCTGTGGGCGGCGGTTTTCATTCGCCCTTTATGGACGGTGCTGCAAAGGCATTTGGTGAAAAAGCGGCGGCTTTTGCACTGCAAAAACCCGAAATTACGGTATATTCCAACTTTACCACAGAACCGTACACAGAAAATGTGCGCGAACTGATGGAACAGCAGATTAACCACAGTCTGCGCTGGCAGGAAAGCATCGAGAGAATGGCGGCAGATGGCTTCGATACCTTTATTGAAGTTGGCGTAGGAAATACGCTGAAAAAGCTGATTTCACGTATACTGCCGGAAAGCCGTGTATACAGCGTTTCTGATATGGAAGAAGCGGAACAGGTAAGCAAGGAGGTCGGTGCGGAATGCTGAAAGGAAAGACAGCAGTTGTGACAGGCGGCTCACGCGGAATTGGAAAGGCAATCTGCCTGAAATTCGCAGAAAACGGTGCAGATATCGCATTTTTATATGCAGGAAATACTGCCGCAGCGGAAGAAACCCTGAAGGAACTAGAGGCACGCGGTGTAAAAGCAAAGGCATATCAGTGCAATATTTCCGATGCGGACGCGGCGGCTGAGGTTCTAAAGGAAATTACGAAAGATTTTGGCGGCATACAGATTTTAGTCAACAATGCCGGAATTACAAAAGATAAGCTGGTTCCGATGATGAAGGCAGCAGATTTTGACGCAGTCATCGACACAAATCTGAAAGGAACATTTTATATGATAAAGGGTGTTTATCCGTTGTTCTTAAAGCAGAAAGGCGGGAAAATTATCAATATCAGTTCTGTTTCGGGGTTGAACGGGAATGCAGGACAGGCGAATTATTCCGCGTCCAAGGCGGGTGTTGTCGGTCTGACGAAATCGGTGGCAAAAGAACTCGCGTCCAGAGGAATCTGTTGTAATGCCATCGCGCCCGGCTTTATCGCAACAGATATGACAGAAACTTTTACGGGGAATGACGCGTTGAAGGATGCCATACCCATGAAACGGTTTGGTACGCCGGAAGATGTGGCAAAACTGGCGCTGTTCCTCGCATCTGCGGAGTCGGATTATATTACTGGTGAAGTCATCCGTATCGACGGCGGCATGGCTATGTAAAAAAAGGCCTTGAGGGCTTTGCCCCCAATACCCCTACCCCTGACCGGCTTGCAGGGGTTTGGAGGCAGAGCATACAAGGTTTTGAATCATTTTGTCTGGAAGGAATGAAATAGACATGAAACGAGTAGTAGTAACGGGAATCGGCGCAGTCACGCCCGTAGGCAACAGCGCACCAGCTTTCTGGGAATCGGTATGCAGCGGGAAAAACGGAATCGCTCCCATCACCAGATTTGACACATCCGAAAGCAAATATAAACTGGCGGCTGAGGTCAGGGATTTCGACCCGACGCAGTATATGGAAAAACTGGCGGCAAAAAAGTTCGACCTTTTCACGCAGTACGCAATGGCGGCGGCGAACGAAGCAATGGGCGACAGTGGTCTGGAAGGTAAAATTGAGCAGGATGAACTTGCGGTTTATTTCGGCTCCGGCATCGGCGGCTTTGAAACCTTCTGCGAAAGTTATGATATGCTGAAGGAGAAAGGCGCAAGACGTGTATCCCCGCTTTTTATCCCCAAAATGATCAATAATATTGCTGCGGGCAATATCGCAATACGCTATCAGGCAAAAAACGCCTGCGTTGCAGTTTCCACAGCCTGTGCCACAGGCACAACGGCAGTCGGTGAAGCGTTCCGCGCGATACGCCATGGTTACGCCGTAGCAGCAATCTGCGGCGGCAGCGAGGCGGCTATCACACCTCTTGCTGTTGCGGGCTTTGGCAGCTGCATGGCTCTGAATCCTTCGGAGGACCCCAATACAGCCTCCCTGCCCTTCGATAAACGCCGCGGCGGTTTCGTTATGGGCGAAGGTGCAGGCGCACTGATTTTGGAGGAATATGAACACGCAAAGGCGCGCGGCGCAAAAATTTACGCGGAAGTCGCAGGCTATGGTTCCACCTGTGATGCACACCATGTCACAGCTCCGGCGGAAGAAGCAACGGCAAGCGGCAAGGCAATCGCTCTGGCGGCAGACGGTCTGGAAGGCATTCCAGCGGAAAAAATTTATATCAATGCGCATGGCACAGGCACGTCCTTAAACGACAAGACCGAAACCACAGCCATCAAAAACGCCTTTGGTGCGGAGGACGCTAAAAAGGTGCATATCAGTTCCACAAAATCCATGACGGGGCATATGCTGGGCGCAGCGGGTGCAGTAGAAGCTATCGCGGCAGTGCTTGCTCTGCGGGACGGTACCATTCCGCCCACAATCAACCTGAATGAAGCAGACCCTGACTGTGATTTGGATTATACGCCTAACACCGCTCTGCATACAGAGTTGGAAGGCACATTGTCAACCTCACTTGGCTTCGGAGGACACAATGCCTGCGTTGCATTCAAAAAAGTAAAGGAATGATGAAACGGTGGAAACGAAAAAAATCGCTGAACTGGCAAAAATACTGCGCCAGAATCAGCTGACAAAGCTGGAACTGACAGAGGGTGACAACCGTCTGGTGCTGGAAGCAGCAAACGGCAGAACGATTCCGGCAGAAGCCCCCTCCCCCGTTTTTGTGGAAGAGGCGGCAGAACCTTCAGAACTGACATCCGAAACACCCATACTGTCAGAATCCCCTTTCTCCGGCGTAGAACAGAAATCCCCGCTGGTGGGTACAGTTTACCTTGCTCCACAGAGCGGTGCGGAGCCTTTCGTAAAAACCGGCAGCAAAGTCAAAGCCGGTGATGTGCTGTGTATTGTAGAATCCATGAAGATGTTCAATAACATCGAATCGGAAACAGACGGTACAGTCGAAGCGATACTGGTGGATAATGGACAGATTGTGGAATTTGGCCAGCCCCTGTTCCGCATACAGCCCGCATAAAGGAGGACGCCATGAATCAGGAAGAAATCAAAAAGCTGCTGCCCCACAGAGATGCCATGCTTCTTATTGACGAAGCAGAACTGCGTGACGGCGTTGCATACGGCAGAAAAAAAATCCGTGGGGACGAATGGTTTTTGCAGGGACATTTCCCCGAAAATCCCGTTGTACCTGGCGTGATACTCTGCGAAATCATGGGACAGTCTGCGTGTGTACTGCTCTCCGAACAGACGGAAGGCGGCGCGACCCCTTTTTTCACCGGTTTGGATAAGGTGCGCTTTAAAAACAGTGTGCGCCCCGGTGATGTTTTGGAAACAGAATGTACCCTGCTAAAGCACAAAGGTGTTTTTTACTGGGCTTCGGGCAAGGGTTATGTAGACGGAAAATTATGTGTCAGCGCAGAATTTTCTTTTGCGCTGATAAAGGAGTAATGGACTATGTTTTCTAAAATTCTCGTTGCCAACAGGGGCGAAGTGGCAGTGCGTATCATACGCGCCTGCCGCGAAATGGGCATTGAAACCGTCGCAGTCTATTCTGAGGCTGACCGAAATTCTCTGCCTGCGGCTCTGGCAGATGAACGCATCTGTATCGGCGCAAACCCCGCAGCGGAAAGCTATCTGAACCAGAAAAATATCATCAGCGCGGCTCTGGCTATGGGCGCAAACGCAATACACCCGGGCTATGGTTTCCTTTCGGAAAATGCGGAATTTGCTGCACTCTGCGAGAAAAATGGCATCACGTTTATCGGGCCAGACAGCAAGGTACTGGAGGCAATGGGCGATAAAGACCATTCCCGACAGCTGATGAAGGAGATTGGCGTGCCCGTTGTTCCTGGAACAGAGATTCTGAAGGACGCAGCTGAAGCAAAAGAACGCGCAAAAGAAATCGGATATCCGCTTTTGATTAAGGCAACCGCTGGAGGCGGCGGAAAAGGAATCCGCGTTGTATGGAAGGAAGATGAACTGGAAAATGCCTTTTACGCAGCTTCGCGTGAGGCTGAAAGCGCATTCGGCAACGGGGACGTTTTTCTGGAAAAATATCTGACATCTGTACGGCATGTAGAAATGCAGGTACTGGCAGACTGTTTCGGGAATATCCTCTGCCTTGGGGAGCGTGACTGTTCGCTCCAGCTGAACAAACAGAAGGTGCTGGAGGAAACACTCTGCCCAGTAATGACGGAAGAAATCCGACAGAAAATGATGGACGCAGCAGTGAAAGCAGCAAAGGCAGCAGAATACACCAATGCCGGAACCATTGAATTTCTGCTTGCACCCGACGGTCAGTTTTATTTTATCGAAATGAATACGCGTTTGCAGGTGGAACACCCCATTACGGAAGAAATCAGCGGTATAGACATCGTAAAATGGCAAATACGTATTGCCTGCCGTATCCCGCTGGATATCAGGCAGGAGGACATTCGCTTGCGGGGACATTCCATAGAATGCCGCATTAACGCGCGCTCAACGGGAATTGTGGACTTCCTGCATATCCCCGGAGGCGCAAGGGTACATTTTGACACTGCACTCGTGCAGGACCTGTCTCTTATACACATCTCCGAGCCCACGAGACGCTACGCTATC
>CAMQRG010000071.1 GCA_947036475.1 uncultured Clostridia bacterium | reverse complement strand
GGCTGTCCCATTTTCTCTTTTTGACTTTCTTTAACTGCGCGTTTGGACACTCCTGAAATGCGTTTGCCCTTGCAATGCGGCGCTTTCTTGGGTATGATGAAGTATCATAAGAAAAAACAGAAAGGACAGGAATACATATGAATTTGCCTTTGGAATATACGAAACGCATGCAAAGCCTTTTGGGGGCAGAATACAGGGCGTATTTGGATTCTTTGGAACAGGAGCGCTTTTTCGGGCTGCGTGCGAATACGCTGAAAATTTCTCCGGAAGCGCTGGCGGGAAAGGGGCTTTTCGGATTTGCCCCTGTGCCATGGTGCGCGGAAGGGTTTTATTATGATGGGAAGGAACGCCCCGCGAAGCACCCCTATTACCATGCGGGACTGTATTATTTGCAGGAGCCGAGCGCAATGACTCCGGCGGCGGTGCTGCCTGTTTCGGCAGGGGACCACGTGCTGGACCTCTGCGCCGCACCTGGCGGGAAAACAACGCAGCTTGCCGCAAAACTGGGCGGGACGGGAATATTATTTGCCAATGATGTCAGTGCGGGGCGTGCGAAAACATTACTGAAAAATGTGGAGCTTGCCGGAATCCGAAATGCTGTCGTATTGAGCGAACGGCCGGAACGTCTTGCGGAGAAATTTCCTGGGTTTTTTGATAAAATACTTGTGGACGCGCCCTGCTCCGGTGAGGGAATGTTTCGCAAGGAGCCGGAAATGGTGAAAAGCTGGAACGACGCCATGCTGGATTTTTGCCGGAAGGAACAGGCGGAGATTTTGGAGGCATGCGCGGGGCTGCTGCGTCCCGGCGGGCTTCTGCTTTATTCTACCTGCACATTTTCGCCTGAGGAAAATGAAGAAAGCATTACGGTGTTTCTGAAAAATCATCCGGAATTTCGGACGCGCCCCATTCCGAAAGAGCATGGTTTTGCGGCAGGACTGCCGCCTCTGACGGACTGCGCAAGGCTCTACCCGCATAGAATTCGCGGGGAAGGGCATTTCCTTGCCATGCTTGAAAAAACGGGCGCACAGGAAAATCAGGAACTTTGGCAGGAGCAGGACGGCTGGGAGAAGGAAATGGAGCCATTTGCGGATTTTGCGGCGGAAACACTTTGGGAAAAACCGGCAGGGACATATAAACGCTATGGCGATGGGCTGTACCTTCTGCCGGAAAAGATGCCGGAAACAGGCGGCCTGCGGGTGCTGCGGTCTGGCTGGTTTCTGGGGACGCTGAAGAAGGGACGCTTTGAGCCGTCACAGGCGTTTGCGATGGGGCTGAAAAAAGAGGAAGTACGACAGACGGCAGATTTTCCGCTGGAAGATGGGCGCGTGCTCCGGTATCTGAAGGGGGAAACGGTGGAATCTGACATGCCGGACGGCTGGACGCTGGTCTGCGTAGATGGTTTCCCGCTGGGCTGGGCCAAAGCGCAGAAAGGGCGGCTGAAAAATAAATATCCGGTAAGCTGGAAGTGGGAATGACGTTGATGTCTTTTTATAAAAGACAAATGTATAATTGTGGTTGACAATTTTACAAAGATTCCTTACAATGGAGTGTATACAATATGGCAGCTACATGAGAATGACAAACGGAAAGAGGGAGAAAAAGATGGCATTGACATACATCGGTACAAGGGATGCAAAGATTCGCGCGGCGGCTTCGGAGGCGATACTGCGGGGTATCTGCCCGGACGGGGGGCTTTATATTCCGGAGGAAATCCCCAAAATGGGGAAAACGCTGGAAGAACTGGCAAAGCTGGATTACAGACAGCTGGCGTTTGAGGTTCTCCGGCTTTATCTGGATTTTACGGACGAGGAGCTGAAAGCCTGCATTACGGGGGCGTATGACGAAAAATTTGATACGCCGGAAATCGTGCCTGTGGTGAAAAAAGGCGACGCACTTTTTTTGGAGCTGTTCCATGGCAGGACACTGGCGTTTAAGGATATGGCGTTGTCCATACTGCCGTATCTGATGAAAACGGCAGCAAAAAAACAGGGATTGGAAAAGGAAATCGTAATATTGACTGCAACTTCCGGCGATACGGGCAAAGCGGCTCTGGAAGGCTTTGCGGGTGTGGAAGGTACGCGTATTATGGTGTTTTTCCCGGAGGACGGCGTCAGCCCTGTGCAGAAATTGCAGATGACGACACAGGAGGGCGAAAATACCTGTGTTGTGGGAATCAAAGGGAATTTTGACGATGCACAGAGCGCGGTGAAAAGTATATTTACGGATAAGGCTCTGGCGGCGGAACTGGACGCGAAGGGATACTGTTTTTCCTCTGCAAATTCTATCAATATCGGGCGGCTTGTGCCGCAGATTGTTTACTATTTCTGGGCGTACCTGCGGGCAGCAGAGATGGGAGAAATCAGGCTGGGAGAAGAATTGAATTTTACTGTGCCTACAGGGAATTTCGGGGATATTCTTGCGGGCTGGTACGCAATGAAGATGGGGCTGCCTGTCGGGCATTTTGTCTGTGCGTCTAATGACAACAAAGTGCTGTATGATTTCTTCCGCACAGGCACGTATGACAGGAACAGGGCGTTCCATGTGACGATTTCGCCGTCTATGGATATCCTCATTTCCAGCAATCTGGAGCGTCTGCTCTGCCACATGGGCGGGCAGGAAAAGACAGGGGCGGAGATGGAGAGCCTTGCAAAAAACGGTACATACACAGCGGAAATTACGGAAAAACGCATGAGCGGGGAATTTGCAACGGAGCAGGAAACGGCCGAAGCCATCCGCGCGTTTTATGAAGGGACAGGCTATGTGATGGATACGCATACAGCGGTGGCGTATGCGGCATACAGGAAATATCAGGCGGAAAGCGGGGATACGCGCCCGATGGTGATTGTATCCACAGCAAGCCCGTATAAGTTTACAAAAGATGTTATGATGGCTCTGGACGCGAAATATGCAGAGGGGGACGCATTCGCGCTGATGTCTGAACTGGAAAAAGCGGCGGGTGTGGCTGTGCCGCAGCCGATACGCGGGCTGGAACAGAGGGAAATCCGGCACAGAAACGTCTGCGAAAAGGGAGAAATCAAGGACGTTGTAAAGAACTGGCTGAAGTAAGGAAAGGATTTGGGGGACTTTGTCCCCCAGACCCCCTGCGAGGGCATCATGCCTTCGGCCTGATTGGCGCAAAGCATAGCTTTGCGCAGAAATGGATTTATGCGGAGATGCTCCGCTATGTAAAAATGTGGCAATAAAGTTCAGGGTTAAAAGGGATTGTGGAAGTCTGAGTTTGATTTTCAGAAAGGGGAGAACGAGATGGACGAGAATGAGAGAAAGGAACAGGAGCGGGAGGATTTCCGCAAAACAGGCGGCATGGTAACGCGCATAGAATTTTATACCTGTTTTATGGTGCTTGCTGCTTTGATACTTTCGCGCGGCGGGCTGACAAACTGGAATCTTGGAATGAAAATAGAGCGCGCCGAAGAGAGCATCACGCACGATATTGATGCCCTCTGGAACGATGTCAATCGCGAAATTGCGGCAGTTCCTGGAAAAATAACGCAGGAAAGCGAAAATTTGTTTTCAGACCGGAGGCTGTTTATTACGGAAGTGGACAGGAAAGCACAGACTTTCCTGCTGGAATTGACGGGAACGCCGAAGGAATACCACGAAGGCATGGAAGTAACATTCTTTGTTTCCTGCGATTCCGGAGAGCCGGTTGCCGTACCTGCCGCGTTTGGGGAGGGCAGGCGGCTTCATGCGGAGGCGGAACTGCCGTTCTGCGAAACTGCGTATGTTTCGGCTGTCTGGAAAAGTGACGGCGCGGAAAAAGTGCAGAATTTTGGCATAGTCAATGCGCAGATGGATTATGGGCTTGTCCCTGAGTTTTCCGGCGGGTTGAGAAGTTACAGCCTTATGCCGAAAAGGACTGGCTGGTGTATGAGGGGCAAATCTCAATAGATGTGTCCGCAAAAGAAGCAAAAGGTCTGGAGTTTGGGGAAGGAACCGCGGAAATACAGGTAGATGGGAACACAGTCCAGACGATGCAGACAAAAAAGGAATATCTTGGAGGAAGGAACTGGAATTTTCAGGCAGAACAGACGGAAAAATTTGAACTGAAAGAGGGGCAGACGATTTCTGTTATTTTCAAAATTACGGATAACGACGGCGTGAAATATACTTACCTTGCGGAACAGTGCGATGTGACGAAAGACGGGCTTGAGGGAAGACTGCCGAAAGGCGGGGGTATGGAGCTTTTGAAGAACGGACGGCTGACGATGGAATAAGGAAAAAAGGAAAAAGGAACGGGGAAAAAGCGCGAACGCCGTTCCTTTTGCGGTACAAAAAAATCAGAAAGGCATTGCTTTTACCCCTGCTTTGGCTTAAAATAAAAGGCAGGGGAGTACAACGGCGGGGAGACGTTTTTAACCAGCGTTTCCGGCGGCGCGGCTTCATTCCGCAGGGGTTTCCGCGCGGGACAGGCAACCGGACAGAAGTATAGAGGAAAGAAGGAGAAAGCACTATGAAAATGTTTATTGACACAGCAAATGTTGACCAGATCCGCGAGGCAAATGACCTTGGCGTGATCTGCGGGGTTACGACGAACCCTTCTCTCATCGCAAAGGAAGGCAGAGACTTTGAAGAAGTGGTGAAGGAGATTACCACCATCGTGGACGGGCCGATCAGTGCGGAGGTTATCAGCCTGGAACATGAAGGCATGGTGAAAGAAGCCAGAGAACTGGTGAAGATTCACAAAAATATCGTTATCAAAATCCCTATGACACTGGAAGGACTGAAAGCAGTTAAGATTCTTTCCGCAGAGGGCATCCGCACGAATGTGACGCTGATTTTCTCCGCGACACAGGCCCTGATGGCGGCGCGCGCGGGCGCAACATATGTCAGCCCCTTCCTTGGCAGGGTGGACGATGTTGGTTCTGTCGGCATGAATCTGATTGAGGAAATTGTGGATATTTTTGGTATTCATGGCATTGAAACGGAAATTATCGCGGCTTCTATCCGCAATCCCCTGCATGTGATTGACGCGGCAAGGGCGGGCTGCGATATTGCAACGATTCCTTACAATGTGCTGATTCAGATGGCAAAACATCCGCTGACAGATATCGGCATTGAGAAATTCCTGAAAGACTGGGAAAGCGTACCCAAGAAGTAAACCATTCCGGAGGTAAAAACATGAATAAAATTGATATGCTTACCATCAATACCCTTCGTTTCCTTTCTGCGGAGGCAATCCAGAAAGCAAACAGCGGGCACCCCGGCCTGCCGCTTGGCGCGGCTCCGGCGGCTTATGCGCTTTGGGCGAAGGAAATGAAAGCAAATCCGAAAAATCCGAACTGGGATAACAGGGACAGATTTGTACTTTCTGCGGGGCATGGTTCTGCGCTGTTGTATTCTCTGCTGCATGTATTTGGATATGGCCTGAAAATTGAGGATTTGCAGAATTTCCGCCAGCATAAATCCCTGACGCCGGGCCACCCTGAATATAAGCATACGGCAGGCATCGAAACAACAACGGGTCCTTTGGGGCAGGGGATTGCCAACGCGGTCGGCATGGCTTTGGCGGAAAGCCATCTTGCGGCGAAATTCAATACGCCGGAGCATAAAGTGGTAGACCACTACACATATGTGCTTTGCGGCGATGGTTGTTTACAGGAAGGCGTTGCGTCTGAAGCGGCGTCTCTTGCGGGAACAATGGGGCTTTCCAAGCTGATTCTGCTTTATGACTGCAACCATATCACCATTGAGGGCAGCACTGACGTTGCGTTTACAGAAGACGTGATGAAACGTTTTGAGGCTTATGGCTGGGACGTTGCAGAGGTTACAGACGGCAACGACCCTGACGCGATTGCGGCAGCGATTGCGGCGGCTAAGAAAACAGACAGGCCTTCCCTGATTCAGATTGACACACAGATTGGCTACGGCGCGCCCAACAAGCAGGGCAAGGCGTCCGCGCATGGCGAGCCTCTGGGCGAGGAAGAAATCAGGCTGGCAAAACAAAACCTTGGCTGGGAGCATACAGATGCGTTCTTTGTGCCCGATGAGGTAAAGGCACATATGGCGGAGGTCATTGCGGCGGGCGAAAAGGCAGAGGCGGAATGGAACGCGCTGTTTGAGGCGTATAGCGGGAAATATCCTGAACTTGCGAAAGAGTACGACCTCTGGTACCATGGAAACCCTGCGGCAGCATTGCTGAATGATGAGGAATTCTGGAAGGACGAAGGAAATATTGCGACGCGCGCGACTTCCGAAAAGGTATTGCAGAAAGCGGCAAAGGCTGTACCGAATCTGTTTGGCGGCTCTGCTGACCTTGCGCCCTCCAATAAATCCGTAATGAAGGAACGGACATATTATAGCAAGGAAGACCCTGCCGGTTCCAACCTGCATTTCGGTATCCGCGAATTTGCCATGACAGCAATGGCAAACGGCATGGCGGTGCATGGCGGCGTGCGGCCGTATATTGCGGGATTCTTTGTATTTGCAGATTATATGAAAGCAGGTCTGCGTATGCAGGCTTTGATGGGACTGCCTGTTATCAGTATCCTGACGCATGACAGCATCGGCGTGGGCGAGGACGGTCCGACCCACCAGCCCATCGAGCAGCTGGCAATGCTGCGCAGTCTGCCGAATTACAGGGTATTCCGTCCCTGTGACACAAGAGAAACGGCGGCTGGCTGGTATACCGCGTTGACAAGCGAAAGCACGCCGACGGGGCTGATTTTGTCCCGACAGAACCTGCCTGCGTTGGAAGGCACAGGCAAAGGCGCGCTGAAAGGTGCGTATATCCTGCGTGACTGCGAGGGTACGCCGGATATTCTGCTGATGGCAAGCGGCTCCGAAACGGAACTGATTTATAAGGCGTATGATGCGCTGGCGGAAAAAGGCGTAAAGGCGCGCGTAATCAGTATGCCCTGCTGGGAGCTGTTTGAGGAACAGGACGCGGCATATAAAGAGAGCGTAATGCCGAAAAATGTCCGCGCAAGGCTGGCGGTTGAGGCGGCTGCGGATTTCGGCTGGCATAAATATGTCGGTATGGACGGCGATATTATCTGCATGAACGGCTTCGGGGCTTCTGCTCCGGCTGGCGCGCTGTTCAGGGAATTTGGTTTTACAGCGGAACATGTTGCAGAAAAGGCTCTGGCCCTGGTGAAACGCTGATGCGGACGTTTATTGCAATCGAACTGGAGCAGGACGTGCGGGACTATCTGGCTGCGGTGCAGACAGAGGTGCAGGGGCGTTGCCGCAGGGGGAATTTTACGCCTGCGGATAACCTGCATTTGACGCTGCATTTTTTGGGCGAGGTCGGGGAAAGCGATTTGGAATATTTGCAGGACGCGATGTATGAGGCGGCGCTGCGGAACAGACCGTTTCGACTGACGCTGGGACAGCTTGGGTTTTTCCCACGCGGTAACAGAGGGATACTCTGGGCAGGGCTGGAGAAAAGCCAGCCGCTGCAAAGGCTGTTTTCTACGTTGGAAAAAGCGTTGGAACAACAGGGCTTTGCGCGGGAGAAAAAAGGACTGAGCCCGCATATTACGCTGGGGCGAGAGGTGGAGCCGCAGAGGAGCTTTGCAGATGTGCAGAAAGCGGTTGTGGTGCAGCCGATGGCAGTTGAAGTCAGGCGGATTTCCCTGATGGAGAGCGTTCGCAAAGGGCCGAAACTGGTGTATGAACCGCTGTTCCGGCAGGAACTGAGCGGGAAAAGATAATCCTGAGGGCTCTGGTTTGCACTGGACGAGCGTCCCTGCCTCCTGTAAAGGACGTTATCCTCTGGTTTACCTGTCGCCGCGTGGATACGCGGTGATAAACAGGGTCAAGGGGGTAACCCCCTTGCGGGAGTTTGAGGGCAGAGCCCTCAAGGTTTTAATATTTAAAAAAGTTTTTGAAGGAGGAACAGGTTTATGGAATTTGGATATTCAAAGGAGCAGGTACTGCTGAGAGAGCTTTACAGAAAGTTTGCAGAAACAGAAGTAAAGCCTCTGGCGGAGGAGCTGGATGAAGAAGAACGCTTCCCTGTGGAAACAGTGGAAAAGCTGGCGCGTTTCGGCTTTTTGGGAATCCCCTTCCCCAAAAAATACGGCGGCGCAGGCGGCGACTATCTGACCTACGCAATGGCAGTTGAGGAGCTGGGCAAGGTTTGTGCGACAACAGCAATCGTTGTTTCCGCGCACACATCTCTCTGCGCCGGCCCTATTTACTATTTCGGTACAGAGGAACAGAAGGAAAAATACCTTGTTCCGCTGGCAAAGGGCGAAAAGCTGGGCGCATTCGGCCTGACAGAGCCCAGTGCCGGTACGGACGCATCCATGCAGCAGACGACAGCGAAGCTGGACGGCGATGAATACGTTCTGAACGGCACAAAAGTATTCATTACAAACGCTGGTTATGCTGACACCTATGTTGTCATTGCAATGACAGACAAGAGCAAGGGCACAAAGGGCATTTCCGCATTCATTGTGGAAAAAGGCACGCCCGGTTTCTCCATTGGTAAAAAGGAGAGAAAAATGGGTATCCGCGGCTCGGCTACATGCGAACTGATTTTCGAGAACTGCCGCATTCCGAAGGAAAACATGCTGGGCAAGGAAGGCCAGGGCTTCAAAATTGCAATGGCAACACTGGACAACGGCCGTATCGGCGTAGCTTCTCAGGCTCTGGGCATTGCAGAAGGCGCAATTGAAGAATGTGTGAAGTATGTTATGGAAAGAAAGCAGTTTGGCAAGAAAATCGGCCAGATGCAGAACACGCAGTTTGAGCTGGCTGACCTTGCGACAAAGGCAGAAGCTGTAAAGCTGCTGGTTTATGAAGCAGCATGCGAGAAGGACGCGGGACGGCCTTACAGCCATCTGGCGGCTATGGCGAAATATTTCGCTGGTTCTTCCGCAAGCGATATCACAAGAAGATGCGTACAGCTGTTCGGCGGCTACGGCTACACAAGAGATTACCCGATTGAGAGAATGATGCGTGACGCGAAGATTACTGAAATCTACGAAGGCACGTCTGAAGTACAGAAAATCGTTATCGCGAACTGGCTGAA
>CAMQRG010000070.1 GCA_947036475.1 uncultured Clostridia bacterium | reverse complement strand
GCAGTATGCCGAACAGACCATTGCCAAGGCGGTGGAAAGCAAGGGAGCAAAGCGGGGTGTAATCATCATGCTGAATCCGCAGAACGGGGAAATATACGCAATGGCAAATTATCCCTTTTTCGACCTGAATGACCCGTTTACGATACAGGACCCGGAACTTGCGGCACAGTGGAACAGTTTTTCGCAGGAGGAAAAAAACGATTTGTTGAATCAGATGTGGCGGAATACGGCAATCAACGATACATATGAGCCGGGCAGCACGTTCAAGATTATCACTTCATCGGCAGGTTTGGAGGAAAAAGTCGTCATGCCGGAAAGCAGCTTTTATTGCAGGGGGTTTCATGTGGCAGGCGGCAGACAGATTAAATGCTGGCGGTATCCCCGTACGCATGGCTCAGAGACCTTTGTGCAGGGTGTGCAAAATTCCTGCAATCCTGTATTTATGGAGATTGGCGAACGGCTGGGCGCGGAAACCTTTCTGGAATATATGCAGAAATTCGGCTTTGCGCAGAAAACAGGCGTAGATTTGGCGGGAGAAGCTGTTGGTATCATTCATAAACTGGAAAATATCGGTCCTGTGGAGCTGGCTACGATGAGCTTCGGGCAATCCTTCCAGATTACGCCATTACAGCTGCTGCGGGCGGCTTCGGCAATTGTAAACGGCGGGCGGCTCATTACGCCGCATTTCGCGTTGGGTATTGCAGACGAGGAAGGGAATCTGGTGGATAGCTTCGCGTATGAAGAAGGGGAACAGATAATTTCAGAGGAAACCTCAGAAACGATGAAGAAAATACTGGAAAGCGTTGTAGCGGAAGGGACGGGCAGCAAGGCATATCTGCCGGGCTACCGCATTGGCGGGAAAACGGCAACTTCTGAAAAACTGCCGCGCAGGAGCGGGAAATATATTGCTTCGTTTATGTCTTTTGCACCGGCAGAAAACCCACAGGTCATGGCACTGGTGCTGATTGATGAGCCGCAGGGCGTATATTACGGCGGCACTGTGGCGGGACCGGTGATGCAGGAATTATTGAAAAACGCACTGCCGTATCTCGGCATAGAGCCGGTCTATAATGAAAAAGAAGCTGAAGAAGCGGCAGAGGCGCAGACAGAGGTGCCGGACGTAACAGGAATGGCTCCCGCACAGGCGAAAAACACATTATATCAGGCGGGGCTTTCTTCTGAATACAGAGGAGAAGGAGAAACCGTCAGCAGGCAGCTGCCGCCCGCAGGGGAAACGGTGAACAGGGGGACAAAGGCAGTATTATATCTGGAATAAGCCCAGAAGTCGAAAGAAAGACAGACATTTTGGCCATGTGCAAACGGTTATGGTGCATGTTTTCAATCTGCGAAAGGGTACGGGGTAGATTGGTACGAATATGATACATACAGTTTGCGGCGCGGGACATTTTTTCGGAATCCAGAACAGAACCCAAAACGGTATGAGCAGACTGGCCCATACCGTTTTTTGTGTTGTTTTATTGTTTTATTACAGACCGCTTAATTCATCAATCAGTTTCGATTTCAGCTGAACAAGTTTTTCGGAGAGGTCAACAGGAACAATGTCAGGATTATTCAGCCGCATATGTTCGTCCCAAAGGGATTCCTTTTCCCTGTTGCAGTAAGCCTGTATCTCCATAGTGGGTGGACATTCATATACCAGCTTTCCATCTATAAAAACAGGCTGGAGCAGTTCTCTCACATGGTAAGAACCGGCGGGCAGGCGCATATTTCTCCACTTTGCGCTGGTATCGTAGATTTCCAGCGGCTCGTTTTCATTGATAGTTTCTTCGTCCAGCGCAATCAGGTCCGCTTTGATTTTTCCGGTGGAGTTATCATAAATGCGGAACACCTTCTTGATTCCGGGGTTGGTGACTTTTTCAGGGTTATTGGACAGCTTGATTTTCGGAATGAACTGTCCGGTTTCGTTTTCTTCTGCCGCCAGCTTATATACGCCGCCGAAAGCGGGGCAGTCATCACAGGTGATGAGCTTTGTGCCGACACCCCAAAGGCTGATTTTCGCGCCCTGTAATTTCAGGCTGGCAATCAGGTTTTCGTCCAAATCGCTGGACGCGCTGATAACAGCATCGGGGAAACCGGCTTCTTCCAGCATGGCTTTTGCACGCTTGGAAAGGTATGCAAGGTCGCCGCTGTCAAGGCGTATGCCGTAATTCCGCAGGGGTATGCCTGCTGCGCGCATCTCCTGAAATACCTTTATAGCATTGGGAACGCCGCTTTTCAGCGTGCTGTAAGTATCCACAAGGAGCAGGCATGCATCGGGGAACAGCCGCGCATATTCGCGGAAGGCGGTCAGCTCGTCAGGGAAACTCATAACCCAGCTGTGGGCATGCGTACCCTTTATAGGGACATCAAACAGCCGTCCGGTCAGGACGTTGCTGGTGCCGCAGCAGCCGCCAATCACAGCCGCTCTCGCGCCCAGCGTGCCTGCATCTGGTCCCTGTGCGCGGCGAAGCCCGAATTCCATGACAGGGTCGCCCTGTGCTGCCCAGCAGACCCGAGATGCCTTTGTGGCAATCAGGCTCTGATGGTTGATAATGTTCAAAAGTGCGGTTTCAATCAGCTGCGCTTCGATGATGGGCGCCTTTATGCGCATCAGCGGTTCATGAGGGAAAACAACTGTTCCTTCGGGGATGGCATAGATTTCGCCTGTGAAGCGGAATGTCCGCAGATAGTCGATAAAATCAGCAGAGAACAGGTTCAACCCTTCCAAATAGACAATATCCTCAGCTGTAAAGCGCAGCCCGTCGATGTATTCAATGGCCTGCTGAAGCCCTGCAGCGATCGCGTAGCCGTTTCCGCTGGGGTTTTTACGGTAGAACAGGTCAAAAACGACCTGCTTACGGTACGCGCCTGTTTCATAGTAGCCCTGCATCATGGTCAGCTCGTATAAGTCCGTCAGCAGTGCCAAATCTCGTCCTTTCATTTTGAAATCTCCTTTTTTCTTCTGCGGGGCTGCCGCAGAATATCGTTATATCGGTCGTATCTTTTTGATTATACCTGTGATTGCGAAAAAAAGCAAATCTTTTTGCCCCCTGTGAAAGAGTCAGATTTGCACATATTGCTTGCTTTCTGCGTTCCGCATGATACAATAGGAGAACAACGCGAAATCGCGGCGGCGGTTCTGCGTTGAGAATACAATATTTTGGAGGCGGAAAAATGGGCGAAGAAAAGAAAACAAAACGGCTGCTGATGATGCTTGCGGGAAACCTGCTGATTGGCGTAGGCGTGGCGTTTTACCGAATAAGCGGGTTCGGAGCGGACCCGTATACCTGCATGAATCTGGGCGTCAGCGGGTTTTTGGGGATGTCCTTTGGAAATTGGCAGCTGCTTATGAATATTATACTGCTGGCTGCCGTCTGGTTTACCGTAAGAAACTGCATCGGCTTGGGGACGCTTGTAAATATGGTCTTTGTCGGCTATACGGCGGATTTCCTTTGCTGGCTGCTTTTGGAACAGCTGGGGCTGTCTGTGGATATGTCTCTGCGGATTGTGTTTCTGCTTTTGGGAATGTTGTTCCTGTCATTCGGTTGTGCATGCTATATGTCGGCGGAAATGGGAATTGCGCCATATGACAGTGCGGCGTTTATCATCACGAAATATGCAGGGGAACGCGTTTCCTTTCGCGCGGCAAGGATTGCGACAGATGTTACGGTGGTAATTGTCGGCATTGTGTTCTGCGTTGCAGGAGGGAACAGCGTCTGGCAGGCAGCAGGGCTGGGGACAGTTATCTGCGCCTTTTGCAACGGGCCGCTGATACAGTATTTCCGGAGCATACTTCGGAAAAGGGAGTAAGGAGGGAAAAGAATGGAAATCGAAAGAAAATTTTTAACGGAAAGGGAGAAGATTCCTTTTGACATTACGGCGTTTCCGTGCTTGGAAATCACACAGGCATACATCAGCTTTTCGCCGGTCATACGCATTCGCCGGAGCAATGAGGCGTATATTCTGACGGTGAAGGGCAAGGGACTTTTGTCGCGGGAGGAATTTGAACTGCCGCTGGAACAGGAGGAATATGAAGCCCTGCAAAAAAAGGCGGAAGGGGACAGCATTGTTAAAAAACGCTGGCTCGTGCCACTTGAGGGAGGGCTGACTGCCGAGGTGGATTTTTATGAGGGTACACTGAGCGGACTCGTAACAACAGAAGTAGAATTTCCATCTCTGGTGGAAGCGGAGGCGTTTGTTCCGCCGGAATGGTTCGGGAGGGATATCAGCCGCGAAAAGCAGTATAAGAATGCCGCGCTTGCACGTTTTGGCTTACCCCTGTCATGAAACGACAGGATAGCAGAAGGAAAATAAAAAAACCCGGAGAAAAACTCTCCGGGTCGATTCTGCGGCTGGTGGGACTCGAACCCACACGATATCACTACCGCCAGATTTTGAGTCTGGTGCGTCTGCCAGTTCCGCCACAGCCGCAAATGAAACTGCTTGATTATATTACCATAAAACATGGAGGAATGCAAGCAGTTTTTTTTATTTTTGCTGATTTTTGCCGTTTACCGGAAAGGAAAGCCTTTTTGCGCGGTCAGAACAGTGCAGGACGCATCATTCTTCTGAAATTTCGGGCTTCGGGTAATCTACGCCGAACGTGTCCACCGTTACTTTTTCCATGACCTGCGGTTCACGCGGACGGTCAGCGCGGTCGGTTTTGGTTTTCGCGATTGCATTCACAATTTCCATACCCTCCGTTACCTTGCCGAATGCGGCATACTGAAGGTCTAAATGCGGCGCGTCCTCATGCATGATGAAAAACTGGGAACCCGCGCTGTCAGGGTGCATTGCCCGCGCCATGGAAAGCACGCCGGAGGTATGCTTCAGATTATTTTCAAAGCCGTTGAAGCCAAATTCGCCCTTTATAGTATAGCCGGGACCACCCATACCAGTGCCTTCAGGGCAGCCGCCCTGTATCATAAAACCTGGGATAACGCGGTGGAAAATTTTCCCATCATAAAATCCCTTCTGAATCAGGGAAATAAAATTATTGACTGTATTCGGGGCGATTTCAGGATAAAGTTCGGCCTTGATTATACCGCCGTTCTGCATTTCGATTGTTACAACAGGATTCATATTATTTTCTCCTTTTCTTTTTTATTAGAACAGTTGTTTGCAGATGCGGGAGGCTTTTATGCACAGAAAATACTGTTTCCATGTTTTTCCGGCATTCCCGCTTTCTTGCAGTATATCACAAACAAGTCATTCCCGCAAATCTGTTTTTGCCGTATTGTTTTGTGTGAAAAAGTGTTGAAAAAATACAGGTGCTTATGGTATACTGAACTTGATATTAATGACTATGGGCGTTTCTCTTCACTGTATGTTTCTGGCATTCGGCACCTGAGACTGCAAATGAGTTTTTGAGAAGAAAAATGCCTGCAAACATTAAAAAATTCCAGAAAGAAAGGAAGTTGTCAGATATGCGTAAAAGCATAAAGAAAATGGTTATGATAAGGGTAATTGCGACCCTTGCGGCGGTATTGCTGCTTAGTGTAATCACTGCGGTAAATATCACGCGAATCCGTACAACGCAGGCGGAAAATGCTGCAGCCAGTGCACTATTGGACCGGATAGAAAAAGCCGAGGTTGCGCATTATAAATGGGTTACGAATCTGAGCAATGCCCTTTATGCTGGAAAGGAATTTACTGGCAGTATTGACCCTACCACATGCGTTCTGGGCCAGTGGCTTTATGGGGAAACAAATTCTGAAAACGATGCAATTCTTTCCCTGCGTTCCCAGATGGAGCCTTTGCATAAGGAATTGCACCAGTCCGCTACATATGTTTTGGATCTGCATGCGGCAGACCCTTTAGCGGCGCAGGAATATTACCAGAATACCATACAGACAAACTTAACCACGCTGGTCGGTCTGATGGATCAGGTTGTAACGGAGAGCACGCAGATGAGCGAGGATTGTGGGGTGCAGATTGAAAAAACAATCCGTTCCATGCAGATTTTATCTGTTATTTTCTGTCTGCTTGCACTGCTTTGCTTACTGAGCCTTGTGTTCTATGTCATGAAGCATGTTGTGCGTCCGATTATCTATGTTACAGAAAAAACCGCGCCTTTGCAGGAAGGCTGCCTGGACTTGGAGTTGGATTACCATGCAAACGACGAACTTGGCGACCTCTCGAAGACCATAGAGTCCTCCATGGAGTTAATCCACCGTTATGTGGAAGATATCAACCGCATTATGGGGCGGCTGTCCGAAGGCAACTTTGATGTGCATACATCAGAGCATTTCATTGGTGATTTCAAATCCATTGAACGTTCTATTGACAGCTTTACGTCTACGCTGTCTACGGCAATCGCGAGCATCAGCAATGCAGAACGTCAGGTTTCCGGTAATGCGGAACAGCTGTCCAGCGGCGCGCAGGCTCTGGCGCAGGGTGCGACCGAACAGGCAAGTTCGGTAGAGGAGCTTTATGCAACGCTTGACGAACTTTCCAAGAATGCAGAGAAGAACGTCGAAGCTGCTTCTAAGGCGCAGGAAAATGCACGTCTGACCGGAGAACAGGTTACGGTCAGCCGCAACCAGATGGAGCAGATGGTTGCCGCAATGCAGGATATTTCTACGGCTTCTCAGGAGATTGGCAATATTATTGCAACGATCGAAAATATTGCTTTGCAGACAAATATCCTTTCGTTGAATGCGGCTGTTGAGGCGGCGCGTGCGGGCGCGGCAGGCAAGGGCTTTGCTGTGGTTTCTGAGGAAGTGCGTAATCTGGCGGCACAGTCTGATCAGGCGGCAAAGGCGACAAAAGAACTGATCGAAAATTCTGTTGGAGCGGCGGAAAGAGGGCAGCACATTGTAGATGAGGTTTCTGCAAGCCTGCAAAAGACGCTCCAGCTGGTAATGAGTTCGAATCAGGTAATCGGTACGATTGCAGACGCTGTACGGAATGAGGCGAATACCATTTCGCAGGTAACACAGGGTATCGGACAGATTTCCGTTGTTGTGCAGACAAACTCTGCAAGCAGCGAAGAATCTGCAGCGGTCAGCGCGGAACTGTTTAATCAGGTGCGCGTACTGCGGGACCAGACAAAACGCTTCAATTTGAAACACTCCTGATTTCTGAAAGAATAGGAAAAGCGGCTTTACTCACTTTGAGTGGAGCCGCTTTTTTCATGATTATTCGGTATGAAAAAGCACTTTGTTTCGCAAATCCGTAAAGTGATAATACTTTGAAAAATCTGCTGTAATCAGAGTTAAGCAAAGGAGCGGGTGAATATACTGGTACTGATAAAGGCAGCCGGAACTGCCAAAAGGCATCTGGAACTGTCAGAAGGCAGCTGAAAGTGCAGGGCAGATAACAGATAGAAATGCTAACGAAAAACGATTTGCACGTAATA
The DNA here is from genome assembly GCA_947036475.1 of uncultured Clostridia bacterium. Taxonomy (GTDB): domain Bacteria; phylum Bacillota; class Clostridia; order Lachnospirales; family Anaerotignaceae; genus Anaerotignum_A. The sequence continues at coordinate 1,837 of CAMQRG010000070.1, read as the reverse complement.
AAAAATGGGCAGTTCCAGCAGGAAAGCCCATTTTTATATGCTTTATGTTATTTGACAGCTGAACAGGAGGGATTCCGTTTTACTCCGCCCAGCGTCCCAGCTTACGGAACCGCTGATAGCGTTCTTCTGCCAGCTTTTCACCCGGTGTGCGGGAATAGCCCTTCAAATCCAACACAAGCCGTTCTTTCAGGCTTTCGCACATACGGGAGAAATGCGCAAAATCCTCAGGAATCATATCTTCCGCAACGCCAAATTCCGTCATATCTTCTGCTGTGATGTGCAGACATTCCGCTGCGTCTGCCGCGAGCTTCGCGTCCTCCCAGAGTATGCTTGCGCAGCCCTCCGGAGAGATGACTGAAAATACCGCGTTTTCCAGCATATAAACCCTGTTCGCTACGGAAAGCCCCAAAGCGCCACCGCTGCCGCCTTCCCCGATAACGATAGTAATGATGGGCGTTTTTAACGCCATCATCTGCATCAGGTTATCGGCAATCGCCTGACCCTGACCGCGCTCCTCTGCGTCCTCTCCGCAGAATGCGCCTGAGGTATCTACGAAGCAGATAACAGGGCGGGAAAATTTTTCTGCCTGTTTCATCAGCCGCAAAGCCTTGCGGTAGCCTTCTGGCATCGGGCAGCCAAATCTGCACTGAATGCGTTCTTCCAAATTGCGCCCGCGCTCAATGCCGATAAATGTAACAGGAATTTCGCCAAGCAGCCCAATACCACCGATTACAGCAGGGTCGTCAGCGTATTTCCTGTCGCCATGCAGTTCTGTGCGTTCGGAGAAGAGGCGTTCAATATAGGCTCTGGCAGTCGGGCGTTCTGCGTCCCTTGCCGCCTGCAATCGTTCGTAAGCCCTCATAACATTGCCCCCTTTCCACCATGCTGCCGCAGAAGGCGTTCCAGTGTCTGCCGCATTTCGTTACGCGGTACAATGACGTCTACAAAGCCATGCTGCAGCAGAAATTCTGCGCTTTGGAAATCCTCCGGCAGTTTCTTTTTTGTCGTCTGCTCAACAACACGCCGCCCCGCAAAGCCGATAGTGGCCTTTGGTTCGGAAAGGATAATATCCCCAAGCATGGCAAAGCTGGCCGTAACACCGCCGGTTGTCGGGTCTGTCAGCACTGTAATGTAAAGTCCGCCGTTTTCCCCATGTTTCCCGACTGTGCCGCTGACTTTTGCCATCTGCATCAGGGAAAGAATGCCTTCCTGCATTCGTGCGCCGCCAGATGCTGTGAAGCCGACCACTGGCAGCTGGTTTTCTTCGGCGTATTCAAACAGCCGCGCAATTTTTTCGCCTACGACAGAACCCATGCTGCCCATCATGAACTGAGGTTCCATAATGAATACTGCGCAGGGCTGGCGGCGTATTGCTGCCGTCCCGCAGAGCACACCTTCCGTTTCGCCGGAAACCGCTCTGCCGCGCTCCATTTTTTCCGCATAGCCGGGAAATTCCAGAGGGTCTACCGTTGCGATATTCGCAAAAAGTTCCTGAAAGCTGTCCCTGTCGAACAATGCTTTTACCCGCGTCCGCGCGCCGATACGGTAATGATGGCCGCAGTTGGGGCAGACCATTTTATTTTTAGCGACAGCCCGTTTCGTTTCGTAAGACTTACAGGACGGGCAACGCATTTTTTCCTCTACAACAGGCGTGATTCCGCCTTTTTCCAACACATTTCTGGACTTGCGAAATAAACCTACTATATTATTCATTTATCCCACGTCCTTCTTCCAAAATATTCTGCAATGCAAGGGTATCGTATTCCGCTTTGAAAAATGCCTTGCTGCGTACCAGACGCAGTTGGTCTTCGATATTCGTTTCCACGCCCTGAATGAC
>CAMQRG010000069.1 GCA_947036475.1 uncultured Clostridia bacterium | reverse complement strand
TACACGTAAGGAGTCGTCGGCAGCGTCAGATGTGTATAAGAGACAGCCGCCCGACCTTCTCCGCAGTCCGTTTCTTCGGCTGCTTTACAGCGGAATCGTCCTTGTTCGTAAACATCGGCTTCGCAACTTCCTCGCGCTTCACCTCTGTCTGTATCCGCACGCGGTACAGTATTTTCAGCGTATCCTCCTGAATATGCTGACTCATTTCCTCAAACATATCATATGCTGTGAACTTATATTCCATCAACGGGTCGCGCTGTGCATAAGCATGCAGCCCGATGCCCTGCCGCATCTGGTCCATATCGTCGATGTGGTCCATCCATTTCTGGTCAATCACACGCAGCATCACAACGCGCTCCAGTTCACGCATACGTTCCTCGCCGTCGGGCTGTCCCTGCCCGATTTCCTTTTCCTTCAGCTGATACAACTGTTCGCCGAGGTTTTTCATGCTATCTTTCAGCTTTTCTTTCGTCATCTGCGCAAGCGCATCTTCTTTGATATTGATACGCCCAATCGGAATGATTGCCGAAATGCTTTCGCTGAATGCATTCATATCCCATTCCTCCGGCAGCTGGTCATCGCCGATATGCGCGTCCACAGCGCGGTCTGTTACCGCATGAATCATTGCAATCATGCTGTCACGCAGGTTTTCACCATACAGTACCCTGCGCCGTTCTCCATAAATAATTTCCCTCTGCTCGTTCATAACCTGGTCGTATTCCAGCAGATGCTTACGAACAGCAAAGTTATTGCCCTCAACCTTTTTCTGCGCGTTTTCAATAGCTTTTGTCAGCATGCCCGCCTCAATAGGCTCGTCCTCGCTCATGCCCATCGCATCTACAACCTTCATGGTCTTTTCGGAGCCAAACAGGCGCATCAGGTCGTCCTCCAGAGAGATATAGAAACGGGACTCGCCGGGGTCGCCCTGACGTCCGGAACGTCCGCGCAGCTGGTTGTCGATACGTCTGGATTCATGCCGCTCCGTACCGATAATTTTCAGGCCGCCCAGCTCTGCCACACCTTCGCCCAGCTTGATATCCGTACCACGGCCAGCCATGTTTGTCGCAATCGTAACCGCCCCCATCTGCCCGGCCAGAGCAACAATTTCCGCTTCCTGCGCATGGTATTTCGCATTCAGCACCTGATGCTTTACGCCCTCGCGCTTGAGCAGCTTGCTCAGTTCCTCAGATTTATCAATCGTAACAGTACCAACCAGAACAGGCTGTCCCTTTTCATGCGCCTCCAAAATATCCTTTACCACAGCGCGGAATTTGCCTGCCTCTGTCCGGTAAACCACATCCTGCAAATCCTTCCTCTGTACCGGACGGTTCGTGGGAATTTCCACAACGTCCATACCGTAAATATTGCGGAATTCTTCTTCCTCCGTTTTTGCCGTACCGGTCATACCGCATTTTTTGTTATATTTGTTAAAAAAGTTCTGGAACGTGATTGTCGCCAGCGTCTTGCTTTCACGCCGTACCTGCACGTTTTCTTTCGCCTCAATCGCCTGATGCAGACCATCGGAATAACGTCTGCCTGGCATCATACGCCCTGTAAATTCGTCAACAATGACAATTTCGCCCTCATTGATAACATAATCCTTGTCCAGATGCATATTGTAGTTTGCTTTCAGCGCGTTGTTGATATGGTGCTGCAATTCCAGATTTTCCGGATCAGAAAGATTTTCAACGGAAAAGAATTTCTCCGCCTTCGTAATACCTTCCTGCGTCAGTACAACCGATTTCGCCTTTTCGTCCAGAATGTAATCGCCTTCTTCCTGAATCTCCTCCTTCATCAAGGGGTTCATGGCTTCTTCCTCATTCAGAATACGACCCTTTTTCAGCTGTTTTACAAACAAATCCGCAACGCGGTACAAATCAGTAGACTTGGAACCGCTGCCGGAAATAATCAGAGGTGTACGCGCCTCGTCAATCAGGACAGAGTCCACCTCGTCGATAATGGCAAAGTGCAGGTCGCGCTGCACCATGTTCTCCTTGCGCACAACCATGTTGTCCCTCAGATAGTCAAAACCGAACTCATTGTTTGTACCATAAGTGATATCGCATGCGTAAGCCTCGCGGCGTTCGTTATTGTCCAGGCCGTTCAGAATACAGCCTACCGTCATGCCCAGAAAGCGGAATACCTCGCCCATCCACTGGGAGTCGCGCTGTGCCAGATAGTCATTGACCGTAACAACGTGAACGCCCTTGCCTTCCAGCGCATTCAGATAAGCCGGCAGCGTTGCCACCAGCGTTTTGCCTTCACCTGTTTTCATCTCCGCGATACGCCCCTGATGCATCACGATGCCGCCCATCAGCTGCACCGGGAAATGGCGCATGTTCAGCACATTCGCTCTCGAAGAAGCCTCCCGCACAACGGCGTATGCTTCCGGCAGAATGTCGTCCAGCGTTTCTCCCGCCGCCAGACGGTCCCTGAATTCCTGTGTTTTTCCTCTCAGTTCCTCATCGGAAAGGGTTTCATATTGGGGAGCCAGCGACTCAATTTTATTGACAATCGGTTTAATCTTCTTAATCTCCTTTTCGCTGTAATTCCCAAATATCTTTTCCAATAACCCCATTCGGTTCACCTCATTTTTCTATGTGATCACCTGCCACATTCCCGCGCACAGGCATACTGCTACATTTTACATTATTATAGTTTAACAGAAGAATACCCCCATAGGCAAGAGGAAATTCCCGCTTTTGGGGGCTCTTAACAAATATTTAAGGAAATCGACGGATTTTCACGCGTCAAAACCGCTCAGATTTCCGCAAATCCGTCGTGTTTCCTTCTTTTCTTCTCCCGTCATCATAAAAATTCCGGCGCAGTGCCAACTCCACCAAAACCACCGTCCCGACCATACACGCGCACTGAAGCACACACAGCACAAGCGCCGCCTTTCCCACTGTTCCCACATCACAGCCCCGAAACGGCAGCTGCGCGGCAACGGAAACAACCAGCAGCAGCCAGCCGCCCTTCCACCAAAGTCTGCCGCAGGTATGCTGCGCAAAGTCCCACGTTTCCTGATTTTTCTGTGACATGGCAGTACGATAGCCGCAACTGCCCTGCCCAATTTCCTTTGCCGGATATTTCCACATCACGCGTCCAAATATCACCATAGCCGCCGGTATCAGCAGCCCCGCAAAAAACATACTCCACCAGAACCATGTATCTCCCATTTTTTCCCTCCGTTCTTCTCCGCCGGAAACAAAAATCACCGCTGGAGGATTCCCCTTTCCAGCGGTGGTTTTTCGTTCATCCCGCAAATATTACAGATGTGCAGGCTGCTTTTTAAACATCTGCACATATTTCCGCTCTGTCATTTCACAGAGCGCGCAGATTTTATCCACAAAAGTTACTACGTACGATTCGATGTAGCGCGGCGGAACCAGCGTACAGGGCCACATATGTTTACGGATAGCGTCCTTTTCCACATCATTCAGCTCTGTAATCCTGCTGGCATTATCCAGCGCGACCCGTGGATGCCATGAAGCATGGCCGGAACGGATATATTTTTTTGTCCGCCAATCATAAAAGTACAGGTCGTGTAACAGCCCCGCCCTTGCCGCAGAGCGATAATCCCAGCCCATTCTGCGGCAGATCAGAAAGCTATAGTATGAAACGTTGATACTGTGCTGGAGCCTGCTCGTATTGCAGTGCTGCTTATGCCTGTCGAGCTTCTGCACCTGCTCATTTTCCAAAATTTCCCCAACACATTCCTTATATTCTGCCAGCAACTGATCCTCGTCCAATCTGCTGAAATCCTTGCGGGATCCGATCGCCTTGTGCATCGGCGTCACTTCCTTTGCTCGTTATTCTGTTCAGCCAGTTCTGTAAAGGGGCATTTCACCTCTTTGGAATGATTATATCACAAACGCAATCCTATTTACATAAAAAATTTATAAAAAATTTGCACAAAAAAATAGTCCGGCGAAAAATGAAATTTTTAACGCCAGACTACTTTTACAGGCAACTTTACAGAAAACCAGCTGTGAAAATACATTTCCCCGAACCCATCTGCCAGCCGCCTTTTTCTTATTATTTTTCTTTCGGATTCGCCACCAGTGCGGCAAGGAAAGCGAAAAATACTGCCGCTGTCACGCCGCCCGCCGCCGCTTTCATACCGCCTGTAAAAATCCCCAGAAAGCCCGCGCTGTCCACCTCTTTCATCACACCCTCCGCAAGCCGGAAGCCGAAGCCCGTCAGCGGCACAGTCGCCCCTGCCCCGCCAAATTCCTCCAGAGTCTGATAAATACCAAGCCCGCCCAGAATGCACCCGAGGCAGACATACATCACCAATATCCTGCCTGACATCAGCTTCGTTTTATCAATCAAAATCTGCCCGACTACACACAGAAGTCCGCCTACCAGAAAGGCTTTTGCCAGTTCCATCATCTCGCCGCCCCCTTTCCGCAGCCCTCAATCACAAGCCCATGCGCAATGCCAGGAATAGGCTGCCCCTGCTGGGAGGAGGTCGGGCTCATCAGCGCGCCTGTCGGAATGAACAGCATACGCCCGATTTCCCCCGCTTTCAGCTTCGGGTAAAAATACCCGCAGAACGTCACCGCAGAACAGGCGCAGCCGCTGCCCCCTGCATGTGTATCCTGCTTTTCCGCATCAAAAATTTCAATGCCGCAGTCCGTAAAACGGCTGTCCATTTCATAGCCTTCCTTCGACAAAAGTTCTACCACAAGCTCACGCCCGATTGTGCCAAGGTCACCCGTTGCGATAACATCGTAATCCTGCGGCATTCTTCCGGTGTCCTCAAAATGCGCCAGCAAAAGCGCGGCAGCAGCCGGAGCCATCGCCGCCCCCATATTGTTCGCGTCCGTTACACCCATATCCACAATTTTCCCCGTTGTAATCTCCACAATTTTCGGCCCTTCCCCCTTTCCGGCAAGAACAGCCGCTCCATCTCCGGTCACTGTCCATGTGCTCGTCGGCGGACGCTGTGTTCCCAGCGGCAGAGGAAAGCGGAACTGTTTTTCCGCTGCGCAGAAATGGCTGGACGCACCCGTCAGCACATGCCCTGCAAAGCCGCCGTCAATCAGCATTGCGCCAAGGCTCATCGCCTCTCCCATCGTGGAACATGCCCCAAACAGCCCGAAATACGGTATATCAAAATTTTTGATGCCGAAGCAGGAGCCTGTGCACTGGTTGAGCAGGTCGCCGCAGAGGATATAGTCCATGTCTTTCATTTTCAGCCCTGCTTTTTCCACCGCCAGAGCCATATTTTCCTGCACAAAAAAACTCTCTGCCTGTTCCCAGGTTTCCTGTCCGAACAAAGCGTCCTCTACCTTTTTATCAAAATATGCCCCAAGAGGGCCTTCCGCTTCTTTGGGACCTACCGTTGAAGCTGTGGAAAGAATCGGTACGCCTTTAGAAAGGCATACCGTCTGTTTTCCGATTTTTTTGCCCATTCCTCTCACCTTCCAATCAGAAAATAAATCAAACCGACCAGCATGGAGGTCAGCGTGCCGTAAACAATGACAGGACCTGCCACAAGGAACATTTTCGCCGCCATACCGAAAACCATGCCTTCTTTTTTAAATTCAATCGCCGGAGAAACCACAGAATTGGCAAAGCCTGTAATGGGTACAATCGTCCCCGCGCCGCAGAATTTCCCCAGCTTTTCATACAACCCCAGAGCCGTCAGCACTGCCGAAATTCCAATCAGCGTAATGGAAACGCAGAGTGCGGCCTCGTTCTCCGTAAAATTGCGTTCCAGAAAAAGATTCAGCAGAAGCTGTCCGCCTGCGCAAATCAGCCCACCGGAAACAAACGCTTTCAGGCAGTTTGTGAAAATCGGGCTGTTCGGCGAAGCCTTTTTTACCATTTTGTCATATTCCTGCTGTGCTTTTTGTGTTGTCTGCATACAAAACCCCTCCTTTATATGACATAAAATCCGTCCACCAGAAAATAAACCAGCGAACCGGCTGTTTTTCCCAGCGCGAATGCCAGAAGCAGCCAGGGCAGCCCCCGCGTCAGCCTGCTCCGCCGCAGCATAACTGGCATGACGTTCAGCACCTCCGCCAAAGCGACCGCCAGCACGCCCACAAAAACCCCCGTCAGCAGAGCAAACGTCGATGCCAGAAAGGGGACAGGCGGCAGACGGTAATCAATAAACATTGCTGTCGTGCCGAAAAGCCCCCCTATCGTAATCACGTCCTCGTAAAGCGGGATAAAACGCTGCGTCTTCGTCCGGTTTGCCATTCGTGGAACAATGCCGATTGCTGCAATAAACGCGAACACACCGGCAGAAACGAGTATCCCCGATGAAAAGGCAAAAAATATCAGAGCGGCAGAACGTATCATTTCCCGCCGCCCCCTTTCTTCCGTTCCAGAGCGTCAATGATGCTGGCATTGGCCTCTTTCTCGTATGTCGTCATTTCAATCTCAATGGGCGTAGGGTCCTCTGTCAGCGTGATTTTGGAAAAATGGTTGAAGAATATAATAATCCCCAGCCCCAGCCCGACGCTGTAAGGAATAGAAAGCATGGCGGGCATCTCCCTGTTCTCGCCAAAAAAGATATAGTACACATTCTGAAAAATCAACGGCAGCTGCGCGTCAGAGTGAAAACACATGATTGTTGTGGAGGCCCCCGCAAACAATATCAGGCTGATGACGAGTACCTTTGCCGCCGTCCAAACCGGCTGTTTTTTTTCCGGCTCCGGCAGATATTCCACCAGAATATCCATCTCACCCACATTAGAGATAGACGCGCCGGGATACTTTCTGCTTAATTCACGGATAATATCCAGCACAGAAACAAGATAGGTCTTTTTCTTCTCCTCCGGAATCTGGAATACCACAAGCCGCTCGGCTTCGCCTGCCGTCTGCCCGTCCAAAAAAACTTCTGCCACATCTTTCAGCTGGACATTCCTGTTCCGCACGACCTGTGCTTTTTCCACAGGCTTGATGTAAATATCCATTGCCAGCACCTCCTGCTCTGCCAAACCGCCGGAACGGTTTTCCTTTGCAATAGTATGGCTTTCCTGCGTCAAAGCATACTGTTTTGTGCTATGCAAAAAATTTCCAGCAAAAAAGCCCTGATTTCCGGTATATTCCGGAAACCAATGGCTTTTCCCTCTTGCTATGTTATTGTAAACTTCTGTTATCCTTAACGCTTTCTGTCAGGCTCAGTCTTTTGCAAGCGTAAACTGATCTACGAGCGTTTTCAGGCTGGACGCCTCCGCAGAAAGCTGCTGGCTGGCCGCCGCGCTTTCCTCCGCTGTCGCGCTGTTTGTCTGCACAACGGAAGAAATCTGGTCAATCCCATCATTGACCTGCCCAAGAGCGGTCGTCTGTTTTTCCACCGCTTCTACCACTACACCCATCTGCGCAGACACGTTCCCCGCATGCTGGCTGGTCTGCTCCAGTGCCGCCGTTACCTTGCCTACGGCTTCGCTGCCTTCTCCTACAACCGAAATCGAATTTTCAATCAGTTCCTTCGTTGCCTTCGCTGCTTCATCGGATTTAGACGCCAGATTGCGCACTTCATCTGCAACAACGGCAAAGCCTTTTCCGGCAGTTCCCGCCCGCGCAGCTTCAACAGCAGCGTTCAGCGCAAGGATATTGGTCTGGAAAGCAATATTTTCAATCGTAGTGATAATTTTTGAAATTTCCTCGGAGGAATTGGATATTTTTTCCATAGCTACATTCAATTCCTTCACATGCTCTACGCTGATTCCAAGCTGTGCGCCTGCCTTACCCACAAAGTTCCCTGCTTCTTCGGCAGCAGCGGCAGTTTTTTTCGCGCTCTCAGAAATATCGGCAATTGTCGCCGCCAGTTCTTCCACAGAACTTGCCTGCTGCATCGCGCCATGGCTCAGCGTCTGCGCCCCATTGGAAACCTGACCGCTTGCGGAGGATACCTGATTCGCTGAAATATTGATTTGACGCATGGTATTGCTCAGCTCCACTTTCAGCGTGCGCATGGACAGCAGGATATCCTGGAAATCCCCTACATAAGCCTCCCTGTGGGAAGACTGTATATCAAAATTTTTGCCTGCCATTTCCGTAAGCAAATAACTGATGTCATGAATGATGGTGTTCAGCCCTTTTACCATTTCCGCAGTAGAATGGGTCAGCTCCGCTGTTTCGTCTCGCCCTGTGGTCTGTGGTACAGGTGATTCCAAATCACCTTCCACCAGCAGCTTCATGCGCTCCGCGCAGGCGCGCATAGGCGCACTGATATTGACGGAAAGCTTCAGGGCTACCACAATAGATGCCAGTATGGAAATCAGGATAACCAGCACATTGATAATCATGCCGAAATATGTATCCTTCAGATAATCCGTTTTCAGAGCAGTCACATTAACGCTCCAGCCGTCCGTCCCCCCCACAGGCGCATATGCCGCATAGCGCGTGCCATCTGCACTCTTATAGCTGCCGAAGCCATTTTTTCCCTGCCGCATTTCCGCATGGATTGCTGCAAGCTGCTTCAAAGAAGAATCGCTCTGCGCCTCCGTTTCAATATTCTCTGTCGTAATCGTTTCCAGCGTAATATCCGCAATTGTATCGCCTGTTTTGTTTATCATATAGGCCCTGCTGTTCTCGCTGACCTGAATAGACGAAACGATGTCATTCAAAAAAGTTTCAGGCGGCACAAAATAAACCACGCCTGCAATCTGCGCCCCCTGCACCCCATCAGCATAGAGCGGCGCCGCAACCATGATGGACTTTTCGCCTGTAATTTTGCTGACAAGCGGCTCAGAAACGTAAACATTCCCCTGCATTGCCTGCTTCACATATTCCCTGTCGGAATAATTGTTCCCATCAAAAATGCTGTATCCGTCCGCGCCGACAATATTGCCCCGCTGGAACCCATGCATACTGATGCGCTCGTCAATGATCGCACGCTTTTCTTCTACAGATACAGCAGCATCAGAAAGCTGGGCGATACACCCCGTATCCATTGCTACATTTTTGTAAGCAGTCAGCTCCTGCTCAATACGCTCCGCCGCCAGAACAGCGGTTTCACTCATCATCTGGTCCACTGTCGCGATAGTGCTCCTGTAATTCAGGGTAATACTGGACGAACCCACCGCAGTCAGGGCAATTAAGACTGTTGCCATCAGGCATACCGTAATTTTTTTGCGAATACTTTTCATTTTCTGCACCTCATTTTCCATAAACTTGCTGTTTTCGTCACCGTTTCCATAGCAAACGGATAAAGCTTGTTAAAAAAATGAATTCCCCGCATTCAGCGCAATAAAAGCCGGAACAACAGAAATATCCTTCTTTTGCAGCAGAAACGTTGCCGCCAGAAGAACTGCCGCCGGACAAAAGCATAGGACTCCCCCTTTTTTAGCCAATTTTCGATAAAAAGTATTTTTCCCGGGACACCTTCCCCACCTTTTTTCCGCATGAAAACAAACCGATGCAAGTAAAATGACACACATCAGCAATTTTGCGGACAGACCGAACCATGCAATGATTCGGGTTTCAAGAAG
>CAMQRG010000068.1 GCA_947036475.1 uncultured Clostridia bacterium | reverse complement strand
TACACGTAAGGAGTCGTCGGCAGCGTCAGATGTGTATAAGAGACAGCGGCTGCTCTGGAAGTAGAAGGCGTTGCAGACGGCAGCGGCAGCAAGAGTTTTGTGGAATTTTTCGGCAAAAAAGGTCAGACCAAGTGCGTAAAAGTCGTGAAGGATGAAAATGAAGCCGTACTGGATATGGATATTATTGTAAACTTCGGCACAAAGGTACAGGTTGTGGCGGAGGAAGTGCAGAAAAAAGTCAAAAATGCTGTGGAAACGATGACAGGGCTGAATGTCGCGGTAGTAAATGTCAGCGTTTCCGGTATTGTCAGGGAGAAAAATGCAAACGCCGAAGAGGAAGAATAAACGGACCCTTTCCGGCGTGCAGCTGGAAAAAGCGGAAACGGGTTCAGGTGCATTTGCTGATGGGACCCGTCTGTTGATTCCCGTAGATTGTTTGGAGTAGGATTGCAGGGCGACAGCGGAGGTATGGTATGAGCCGGAAAAGTGCGAGAGAAAATGCGTTCTTCCTTTTGTTTCAGATGGATTTTTACGAAACGGAAGAATATGAGAAGGTAAAGGAAATATTTTTTGCAGAGAAAGAACAGCCGTTGAAGGAGGAGGACCGCGCTTTTATCACAAAAGAAGCGGAGGGCGCACAGGAACACAAAGAGGAAATTGACAAAATCATTCAGGAATGCGCCAAAGGCTGGGAGCCGGAACGAATGAACAAGGTTGATCTTGCTATACTGCGGCTGGCTGTCTATGAAATGCGCTTTTCGGGCGATACGCCGGTTGGTGTGGCAATCAATGAGGCAGTGGAGCTGGCAAAGAAATTCAGTTCGGACGAAGCCCCCGCCTTTATTAACGGTATCCTTGGCAAAGCGGCAAGAGGAGAGGCATGATTGCGCCAAAGGTTTTTACGGTTGGGCAGATTAACCGTTATATCAAAAATTTGCTGGAAAATGATTTTATATTAAACAGCCTGCTTGTGCAGGGGGAAATTTCCAATTTTAAAGCGCATTCTTCAGGGCATTGGTATTTTACGCTGAAAGACGCAACCGGCGCGCTTTCCTGCATGATATTCCGGCAGGACGCGGAGGAAATTCCCTTTCTGCCGGAAAACGGCATGCAGGTCATATTATACGGGCGCGTTTCTCTTTACGAACGGACAGGGCAGTATCAGCTTTACGGCGAATTTATGGAGCCTGTGGGAATGGGTGCGCTCCAGATGGCGTTTGAGCAGATGAAGGAAAAACTTGCGGCGGAAGGACTGTTTGACGCGGATTTTAAGCGGGAGATACCCGCATATGCCAGATGTATTGCCGTAGTGACATCTCCCATTGGGGCGGCAGTGCGCGATATCATACAAATTGTGAAGCGGCGCGACCCGCGTGTGAAGATTGCCGTATTCCCAACGCTTGTGCAGGGGGAAAAAGCGGCAGAGGATATTGTGCGTTCCCTGCGGCTGGCGAACGAATGGGGCGGTGCCGATGTCATCATTTTAGGGCGCGGCGGCGGTTCTATGGAGGATTTATGGCCGTTTAATGAGGAAAAAGTCGCAAGAGCGGTATTTGCTTCGGAGATACCTGTCATTTCTGCCGTTGGGCATGAAACGGATTTTACGATAACGGATTTTATTTCCGATCTGCGTGCGCCTACGCCTTCGGCGGCGGCGGAACTGGCAACTGCGATACCGCTGGAAAGCCGCATTGCAATGCTGGAAGGTATGCAGGAACGCTTATGGCGTGATGTTTCTGCAGCCATGGTATCCAGCAGGCGGCAGCTGGAATTTTTGAAAGAGCATCCTGCTTTGAAACGCCCTCTGGAAAAATTACACCAGCTGCGGGCAGGCGTGGAGGGGCAGAGCCAGGCCATACAACGGGAAACCATGCGACGGCTGGAGAAAAACGCAGGACGTCTGGCGGCAGCACAAGCCAGGCTGGAAAGTGTTTCGCCCTTTTCTGTGATGAAACGGGGATATGCCATGATTTTAGATGAAGCGGGACAGCCCCTTACAACGGCGGCAGACGTACGCGAAGGGCAAAAACTGCAAATCGAAATGCGGGACGGCAGGTTGTATGCGGCAGTAACAGGAAAGGCGGTAAATGGCAATGGCAAAGAAAAAACTGTCCTTTGAGGAAGCAATGGAACGAATGGAAGCTATCGTGGAGCAGCTGGAGCAGGAGGAAGCCCCTCTGGAAACGGTAGTCGCTCTTTATAAGGAAGGGCTGGGGCTTTCCGCTTACTGCATGGAAAAGCTGACGGCGGCAGAGGGCGAAATTGTCCTTTTGCGCAAAGAGGCAGGGCTCTGGCAGGAGGAACCTTTTCAGGCGGAGGAATGAGGATATGGAGCATTTTGACTTGAAAAATAAAATGGAAGAATATCGCATCTATATTGAGGGCGCGCTGGAAAAATGTATTCCCGAACAGGAGGCTTTGCCGCCTGCTGTATACGAAGCAATGCGGTACAGCCTGCTCGCTGGTGGAAAACGTCTGCGTCCCATGCTTGTGCTGGCGGCATGTGAAGCAATGGGCGGGAAACGGGAAGAAGCTCTGCCGTTTGCCTGTGCCATCGAAATGATACACACCTATTCCCTGATTCATGACGACCTTCCGGCAATGGATAACGACGATTACAGACGGGGAAAGCCGACGAACCACAAGAAGTACGGTGAAGCAATAGCGATTCTTGCGGGAGATGGACTTCTGCATCACGCTATGGAAACAATGGCGGCAGCATGTGTGGAAAACCCTTCCGCAAAAACGGCAGGAGCGATGCGTGCCATTGCTCATGGCGCGGGGATTTACGGCATGCTGGCGGGACAGGCGGCAGATGTCGCGCTGGAAGGAAAGCCATTAGATGTGGAAACGTTGGATTATATCCATCTGAATAAAACAGCAGCACTGATTCGCGGTGCATTGGAGGCAGGTGCGCTTTTGGGCGGTGCAGACGCGGAAACAGTGACGGGCTTCGGTCTTGCGGGGCAGAATATTGGTCTTGCGTTCCAGATTGTTGATGATATTCTGGATGTAACAAGCACAACGGAAGAATTGGGCAAGCCTGTCCACAGCGATGAAAAGAATCAGAAAACAACATATGTGACGCTGTTTGGCATAGAAGAAGCACAGCGGATTGCCGGAAGGCTTTCCATGCAGGCAATGAATTTCTGGAAAGGGCAGGGGGAAAGCTGTGCGTTCCTGCTTGCGCTGACAAAATATCTGACAGACAGAACCTATTGACGCATAGGACAGAAAGACAGGAAAGAAGAGGAACATATGGGAATAGAGGGGATCTTGAAAAATACGCCCCTTTTGGCGGCGGTGATTTCCTGGGCGATTGCACAGGGAACGAAGATCATACTGACATTAGTAATAGAAAAGCGGTTCGATGCGACAAGGCTTGTGGGTACGGGTGGTATGCCTAGTTCCCATTCCGCTCTGGTAATGGCTCTGGCTTTTGCTGTGGGAAAACAGAACGGGTTTGAATCGCCGTTTTTTGCTATTGCGCTGATACTCGCGCTTGTGGTGATGTATGACGCAGCAGGAATCCGGCGGGCTGCCGGAAAACAGGCGGAGATACTCAATCTTCTGATTGAGAAGCACCAGCTGCCGGATATGGAAAAGCTCAAGGAGCTTTTAGGACATACGCCGCTTGAAGTGCTTGCCGGTGCCATTCTTGGCATTACGGTAGGATTTTGTGTTTAACTGTATACAGCGAATGGGGGAAGGGCGGTGTCTGAAATTCTGAACCAGATTCAAAAGAAAGACGACATAAAAAAACTGAATGAAGAAGAACTGAAAACATTGTGCAGGGAACTGAGGCGGTTTCTTCTGCGCAGCGTTTCCAAAACGGGCGGACATCTTGCCTCCAATCTCGGCGTTGTGGAGTTGACGGTTGCGCTGGAATACTGCTTTAATCTGCCAGATGATAAAATCGTCTGGGATGTAGGGCATCAGGCGTATATCCATAAAATTCTGACGGGCAGGAAGGAGCAGTTTGCCACACTGCGTCAGCTGGACGGCCTGAGCGGCTTTCCCAAACCGCATGAAAGCGATTGCGACGCATTTGCAGCAGGGCATAGTTCTACGTCTATATCCGCCGCGCTTGGTATTGCAAAGGCGCGCGATCTTTTGGGCGGTAAGGAGCATGTGATTGCAGTAATCGGGGATGGCTCCATGACGGGCGGACTGGCGTATGAAGCCCTGAACAACGCCGGAAGGGAAAATACCAACCTGATTGTGATACTGAACGACAACCAGATGTCGATTGACACGAACGTGGGCGCGCTCAGCCGCCATTTGAACAACCTGCGGACAGACGGACGTTACCAGAAGCTGAAAGAGCATTTCAAGCAGTTTCGGGATAATGTGCCCATAGTAGGGCAGGCAACCTATAATGTCCTTTCCAAAGCACGGGACAGTGCGAAGCACCTCTTTCTGCGTGGCGCAATGTTTGAGGAGCTTGGTTTCAAATACATAGGCCCGGTAGACGGGCACGATTTGAAGGAACTGCTGGAACTGTTCCAAAATGTGAAGCATATGAAAGGGCCTGTGCTGATTCACATTAAGACGGTGAAGGGACGCGGCTACCGCTATGCGGAGGAAAATCCCTGTGATTATCATGGCGTTGGCGCGTTTGACCTGAAAACAGGAAAGCCGCTTTCTTCCGGCGGGGAAAGTTGGTCGGAGGTTTTCGGGAAGAAAATGCTGGAAATTGGTGCGGCGAATGATAAGGCTGTGGGGATTACGGCGGCAATGGCAGGCGGTACCGGCTTTGAAGGCTTTCAGAAAGCGTTTCCCGAGCGCTTCTTTGACGTTGCCATTGCGGAACAGCATGGCGTAACATTTTCAGCTGGTCTGGCAAGCAGGGGAATTGTGCCGGTGTTTGCGGTGTATTCTTCTTTTCTGCAAAGAGCGTATGACCAGATTGTGCATGATGTATGTATGCAGAACCTCCATGTTGTATTTGCTGTTGACAGGGCTGGAATTGTTGGCGCAGATGGGGAAACCCATCAAGGTGTGTTTGACCTTTCTTTCCTGTCGCATATCCCGAATATGACAGTGCTTTCCCCTAAAAATGGCTGGGAACTTGAGGAAATGCTGGATTTTGCTGTCAACCGCTGGAATGGTCCGATTGCAGTGAGATATCCGCGCGGAACGGCGGAAACGGCTTTTGCTGAAAATAGAGAGCCGGTGGTATATGGCAAGGCGGAACTGATACAGGACGGCAGAAAAATTGCGGTCCTGGCGGAAGGACATATGCTGAAAACTGCGGCGGAGGCTGTGAAACGGCTGGAGAAGGACGGTTATCAGCCGATGCTCGTCAATATGCGGTTCATCAGTCCGTTGGACGGGGAAATGCTTCTGCGGACGGCGAAACAGTGTGAATATATCTTTACAGTGGAGGATAATCTTGGCAAAGGCGGGCTTGGTTCGCGCGTGCTGGAATTTTACAGTAGCAGCGGGCTGACAGGATCGGTGACGAGTTTCGCGTTTCCGGACTGCTATATTGAGCAGGGAACACAGACGCAGCTTTTTGCGCGGCATGGGCTGGACGCAGAAGGCATTTATAAAGGAATCAAAAAAAGACTGGGAGATTGAACGATGGCGGAAAAGGAACGATTGGACAGCCTGCTGGTGCAGCGGGGACTTGCGCCCTCCAGAGAACTGGCAAAGGCTTATATCATGGCGGGGACGGTTTATGTCGATGGCAGGAAAGAGGATAAAGCCGGAACAAAGCTGCCGAATGATATAAGCATTGAAGTACGCGGCGGGCAGATGAAATATGTCAGCAGGGGCGGCTATAAGCTGGAAAAGGCGCTTGAAGAATTCGGCATTTCTCTGGAAGGAAAGACCTGCATGGACATAGGCGCGTCAACCGGCGGGTTTACGGACTGCATGCTCCAGAATGGCGCGGCAAAGGTTTACGCCATTGACGTTGGCTACGGACAATTTGCATGGAAACTGCGCAATGACCCTCGCGTGGTCTGTCTGGAAAAAACCAATATGCGGTATGTCACCCATGAACAGGTGCCAGATGAAGCTGATTTTGCGTCTGTTGACGTTTCTTTTATTTCCCTGACAAAGATACTTCCCGCTGCGCTGGGCGTACTGGGTGAAAAGGGGCAGATTGTCTGCCTGATTAAGCCGCAGTTTGAAGCAGGACGGGAAAAGGTCGGTAAAAAAGGCGTTGTGAAGGACAGAGCAGTGCATCGTGAGGTCATTGAGAAAATTACGGATTACGCAAGGGAACAGGGGCTTGGCATACTGGGCCTGAGTTTTTCACCCATCAAAGGACCGGAAGGCAACATTGAATATTTGATTTATTTAGATAAACAACAAAAAGGCATGGAGAAGGACACAATCTGGAAACGGCTGGACGAGGTTGTGGAGCAGTCGCATGCCGCGCTTTCGGAAAGGAAGGAGGGAGAGCATGCAGAAGGTGGGGCTGATACCGAATGTGGAAAAGGATAAAGAACTTGCCGTAACAAAGAGGCTGGTGCGCCACCTGCTGCTGAAGGGCTGTCTGCCGCAGCTTTCAGAGAAAACGGCACAGCTTGCAGGACTGGAACTTTATGCCCGCAAGGAGGAAGAGCTTTACCGCTATTCCGATTTCCTGATTTCGCTGGGCGGCGATGGCACACTGTTGGGCGTTGGCAGGAAAACGGCGCGCTACCAGACGCCGATACTGGGAATTAACCTTGGCACGTTGGGATTTCTGACTGCTGAAGAAAAAAACAGGGCGGAATATGCCATTGACAATGTTCTGCATGGGGATTACAAGCTGGAAAAGCGCATGATGCTGGAAGGCTGCATTGCATCAGGCATGGAACGAACGGAAGGTATACTTGCCCTGAACGATATCTGCATCACTCGTGGACTTTTATATAAAATATTGGAATTTAATGTATTTGTGAATGATGAATTTGTGGATACTCTGCGTGCGGACGGTGTTATTATCTGCACGCCGACAGGCTCGACGGCGTATAATCTTTCGGCGGGCGGGCCGGTGCTGAAATCAGACGCGCAGATTATTGCCATTACGCCGATATCGCCGCATACGCTGACAAGCCGCTCTATCGTCATTTCTGCGGATGATGCGGTTACGGTAGAGGTCAACCCAAGAGAGGACACCGCGTTTACCATTAGTGCGGATGGACAGGATGCATGGACGCTGACGGGCAAAAATGTTGTGAGGGTTCGCCGTGCAAAGGAGTGTACGACGATCATCAAAACAAATCCGCAGAGTTTTTATGATGTACTGCGGCAGAAGCTTTCAAGGTAAATCTGAGAAAACGAGGTGACGGGAATGAAGATTGCAAGGCACGCGAAAATATTGGAACTGATTGAAAATTATGATATTGAAACACAGGAAGAATTGGCGCAGAAGCTTTGTGACGAAGGTTATATCGTGACGCAGGCTACCGTTTCCAGAGATATACGGGAAATGAAGCTGACGAAAATTGCCACAGAAAAAGGACGGCAGAAATATGCTGTAATTTCCGGAAATGACACAGAAATCACCGAACGGCTGACGCGGGTATTCCGCGAAGCGGTCGTGAAAATGGACTATGCGCAAAATATGATTGTTGTGAAAACGCTGGAAGGCATGGGCATGGCGGTTGCGGTAGCGCTGGATAATATGCAGAACAGCGAGATTCTTGGCACAATCGCTGGTGACGATACGGTTTTCTGTGTTGTGCGCACGCATAATCAGGCGGCAGCCATCATTGAAAAGCTCTACCGGATTATCCATAGCGCCTAAAATGGAAAGGGGTTGCGTACCATGCTGGAACGTCTGCATATCAAAAATGTGGCACTGATTGAGGAATGTGAAATTTCATTTGGAGGCGGGCTGAATATCCTGACGGGAGAAACAGGTGCGGGCAAATCTATGGTCATTGATTCTCTGCATTTCGCGCTGGGCGGCAGGGCAGGAAAGGATTTTTTGCGTCGTGGGCAAAAATCGGCTTCTGTGGAGGCTCTTTTTCTCGCGGAAAACATTTCTTTACAGGAAAAGCTGACAGAAAGCGGTATTGAAACGGAGGAAGATGGTTCTCTTTTGATTACCCGTACGTTGAACGAAAGCGGGAAAACTGTCTGCCGCATCAATGGCTCCATTGCAACTGTCGGTATGCTGAAGGAAATTTCAGAAGACTTGATTGATATTTATGGACAGCATGAACACCAGTCCCTTTTGAACCCTGCAAAGCATATCCGTCTGCTGGACCGTTTTTGCGGTGCGGCTTTTGTGGAAGCTCTGGAAAAATACAGGGAGAGTTTTCAAAACCTGCGGGAAGTGGAAAAGCAGATGAAAACGCTGATGGGCGATGAAGCACAGAGGGAGCAGCGTATGGATATTTTGCAGTTCCAGAAAGAGGAAATTGAAAGCTGCTCACTGAAGGCAGGAGAGGAAGATGACCTGCTGGAACAGAAAAAACGTCTGGGCAGCATGGAGAAGCTGATGCGGCTGACAGGAGAGAGTATTGCGCTTTTGTATGACGGAAAAGACCCCTTTCCGTCTGCCTGTGAGCAGATGGGCGATGCTCTGGCGAAGCTGCGGGAGGCTGCCGAGCTTGACAGCGGGCTCTCCAGCTTTCTGGAGGAACTGGAGGACGCCTGTGCCCGCGTGGAAGATTCTGTGCGGGATTTGAAACGAGAAGCTGAAAATCAGGAGGCTGACCCTGAGGCATTGGAGGAAATTGAGGAACGCTTGCAGACGATTTATAAACTGAAACGAAAATATGGCGGCAGTGTTGAGGCTGTGCTGAAATTTTATGATAAAGTTGTGCAGGAACTGGATTTTCTGACGAACAGCAGTGAACGGACTGCAGAACTGACAAAAAAACGCGCGGAGGAACAGAAAAAGCTGAAAGCCGCCGGAAAAACGCTTTCCGAACTGCGGCGGGAAACGGCAAAGCAGGTGGAAGAACAGATTGAAGCCGCTCTGCGCGATATGGAAATGAAAAACGCGCAGTTCCATATACAGATTGACGAAAAAGCGGAATGGGGACCGGAAGGCAGGGATAAGGTAGAATTCCTGATTTCCGCCAATGCAGGCGAAGCATTGAAGCCTCTGGCAAAGATTGCCTCCGGCGGCGAAATGTCGCGCGTAATGCTGGCATTGAAATCGGTGCTGGTGGACGCAGATGAGATTGGAACGTTTATTTTTGACGAGATTGATACAGGCGTGAGCGGCAGGACGGCGCGCAAAGTCGGGGAGAAGATGAGTGTTCTGGGCGAAAAACGCCAGATTCTCTGCATTACTCACCTGCCGCAGATTGCCGCGCTTGCAGACAGACATTTCCTGATTGAAAAGCACAGTGAGGGAGATACCACGATGACAGAGGTGTTTCCTCTGGAACAGGAGGAGTCTGTGCGGGAGGTTGCACGAATGATGGGCGGCAGTAATATTACAGAGGCCACGCTTGCTGCGGCAAAGGAATTGATGCTGTCTCTTATACACATCTCCGAGCCCACGA
>CAMQRG010000067.1 GCA_947036475.1 uncultured Clostridia bacterium | reverse complement strand
TACACGTAAGGAGTCGTCGGCAGCGTCAGATGTGTATAAGAGACAGGTCTGGACGAGTTGGAAGAACTGGTGAAAACGGCTGGCGGAACGGCTGTCGGGCGCATGATACAGCGGCGGGAGCGGGTACACCCCGGGCATTACCTCGGCAAAGGAAAGCTGGAAGAACTAAAAGTGATGATTGCGGCGTTTGATGCGACGGGTATTGTCTGCGATGACGAACTTTCTCCAGCGCAGCTGAAAAATATCGAGCAGGCGTTGGAAACGAAGGTAATGGACAGGACGATTGTGATACTGGATATTTTTGCGGCGCGTGCGCTTTCCGGCGAAGGGAAAATACAGGTGGAACTGGCACAGCTGAAATATCGGCTTTCCCGCCTGACGGGGCTGGGAACATCTTTGTCGCGGCTGGGGGGCGGCATCGGGACAAGGGGGCCCGGTGAGAAAAAACTGGAAACAGACCGCCGCCACATCAAGGAGCGCATTGCGGAACTGAACCGCGAAGCGGGAGAAATACGCACGCACAGGGAACTCCTGAGAGCACAGCGGAAGAAAAAGGGTACACCCGTTGTTTCGCTGGCAGGGTATACCAACGCAGGGAAATCTACACTCATTAATACACTGACGGACGCGGGGGTATTGGCGGAAAACAAGCTGTTTGCAACGCTGGATACTACGACGCGGCAGGTGAAGCTGCCGAACGGCTCGGAAATTCTGCTGACGGATACGGTTGGGTTTATCCAGAAGTTGCCGCACCATCTGGTGCAGGCGTTTCGGGCGACGCTGGAGGAGATGAAGTATGCGGATATTCTGCTGCATGTTGTAGATGCATCGAATCCGGAGCGGGAGGAGCAGATGCGCGTGGTTTACCAGACGCTGAAAGAACTGGGCTGCGAAGATACACCTGTGATTACGGTGTACAACAAAATGGATTTGCGGCCGGAGCTGCCGCTGCCGCAGGACGGGCAGGCGCGGGACATGGTACGGATTTCCGCGGCGACAGGCGAAGGTCTGGACAGACTGCTGGAGAGCGTAGAACGGCTTTTGCAGAGCTTCCGGAGAACCATGCGCGCGCTGGTGCCGTATACGGAAGGCGGGCTGATTGGCTGGCTGCATGGCAGGTGTGAGATATTACAGGAGGAGCATACTGCGGACGGCGTGCTGCTGGAGGCGGCTGTCGATGAGGAGGCCGCGAACAGGCTGGAAAAATACAGAATAGAATAAGAGAAAAAAGAACCTGAGGACCGGCTTCGGGTTCTTTTTATGTGCCTGAAAACGGCCGCATGGTATTGTGCGGCAAAGGAATTTGGAGCAAAGTTGTGTCCATATGGAAAATATGCTATAATAAAAACATCGACAGCTGTGCCTGACAGGGGATACCCCGGCAGGGCAGAGCATACAAGGAAGAACATGGTTCCTTCCTTTTGGTTTGGCATGGGCAGTGCAGGGTGGACAAGGAGAAAAATGATGGCGTATGTTTTTGTTGTGGCGGCGGGAATCTGCTGGGGCTTAATCGGCGTGTTTACGCGGGCAATCAGCGCACTCGGCTTTACGGAGATGCAGATGCTTTTTGTGAAAGGCGTGCTTGCGGCAGGCCTGCTTTTTCTGCTGATTCTGGGAAAGGACAGGCGGTTGTTCCGGTTGAAAAAATGGACAGACCTGCGCTATTTTATTGGCACAGGGATTTGCAGTTTTACGTTTTTCAGCTGGTGTTATATGAAGGCGATAAATCTGACAAGCCTTGGCGTTGCGGCGGCGCTTCTGTATACGGCGCCAACGTTTGTGATGCTGTTTTCACTGGTACTGTTCCATGAAAAAATGACGAGGGCGAAAGGACTTGTGCTGGTGATGACGTTTCTGGGCTGCGCGCTTGTTACGGGGATTTTGGAAGGCGGAGCGGCGTTTACCGGTTGGGGGCTGTTTATTGGGCTCTGCGCGGGAATTGGGTACGCGCTTTACAGCATTTTCGGGACGTTTGCGATTCGGAGGGGATACGGCTCCCTGACGATTTCGTTTTATACATTTCTGACGGCGGCAGTGTTTATGGCCTTTTGCGTTAATCCGCTGGAAATTGCGCGGGAAATTACAACGCTGGACGCATGGCCCCTGCTGGTGCTGTTTGCACTGCTGACAACGGTTGTACCATACCTTTGCTACACAAAGGGGCTGGCTGGGCTCCCTGCAAGCCGCGCTTCGGTTACGGCGACGATTGAGCCTGTTGTGGCGGCTCTGCTTGGTATTTTTGTGTTCCATGAAAGTGCGTCTGTGGCAAAGATTGCGGGGATTGCGCTTGTGCTGGGTTCTGTTGCGCTGATGAGCAGGGAAGGACAGGCAAAAGATGGGGGAGACGGAGCGGAGTAAAAGGAATTTAAGAGGAAATCTGTGCGGCGCTGCGGATTTCTTTTGGTTTGGGGCAGGGGAACCGGTTTTTGCAGTGCGGCATTTGGCGTGCCTTTGAACCAATTCACTTGTGCTGACGAATAAGTAAACAGAAGTGAAAAGTGGATTCCGCAGTGCGGCATTCGCTGCGCCTTTGGAGCAACGCATTTGTGCTGACGAAAAAGCAAACAGAAGTGAAAAGGGGAATTCGCAGTGCGACATTCGTAAATCCTTTGGATTTACTCATTTGTGCTGACGCACTATGGAGCAAAATAAAAGAGGAAACCTTCGTATGCAAGCATACAGGTTCCCTTTTTATTATTGCTCCGCACTGCTTACAGGTATAAAAAAAGTGAACACGATGGCTCACTTTTTCTAAGTAGAAATTATTCGGGCTTAATTGCGCCAGTAGGGCAAGCACCTGTGCATGTACCGCAATCGATACATTCAGCAGCTGTGATTTCAAAAACACCGCCAGCTTCATGGATGCAGCCTGTAGGACATTCGCCAGCGCAAGCGCCGCAACCGATACATTCGGGTCCGATTTTATGAGCCATTGGAATACACCTCCTTTTTCCTTCTTCATGCCTATTTTATATCAAGACCGGGGAATTTGCAAGTATATTTCACATATTTCTTTGAAAAAGAAATCCAATACAGGAAAAGCGGCGGCATGCCGCGCATCTGCCGCATTCAGGCAGGGTACATTATAAGGAAAAGTTTTGCTTGACAAGAGCGGCGGAAGGGACATACAATAGTCTGCAAACGGCTGATTCCATTGGCGGACTTTGGCTGGATTTGAAACGAAGGGCGGTATGGAGCATGAAAAAACGCTGGGGGGCTGGAATGTTCCTGTTATTCCTGTGCCTGCTGGCGGGCTGCGGAGGCGGGACAGAGACTGCCGAAACGGGCGGGCTTCGGGTTTTGACGAGCTTTTACCCTGTTTACCTGATTGCGCAGGAAGTGACGGCAGGGACGGACGGCATTATTTTGGAAAATATGGCGCAGCCCCAGACGGGCTGTCTGCACGACTACGAATTAACGATTTCTGATATGAAAAAACTGGAAAATGCCGATATCCTGCTTGTGAATGGCGGCGGCATGGAGGCGTTTCTGGGGCAGGCACTGGAACGGTATCCGGACTTATGTATTGTGGATACCTCGGCGGGGATTCCGTTTTTGACGGAGGAATGCAGTCATCATCATGGGGAGGACGAACCGCATGAAGCAGAGGGGAATCCTCATGTCTGGCTGCTGCCGGAAAATGCGGCGGAACAGGCGGCAGCAATCTGCGGCGCGCTCTGCGAAGCCATGCCGGAGGAACGGGAAACGCTGGAGCAGAACACAGCACATTTTTCAGAGGAAATGGAAAGGCTTACCGAACAGGCGGCAACACTTCCTGTGCCGGAAGGGGAACCGGCGGCAATTTTTCATGAAGGCTTTGCGTATCTGGCGGAATTATTCAGGTTAGATGCAGAAATTGGCATTTTTGCGGAGGAATATCAGGAACCTTCCGCAAAAGAACTTGCAGGGGCGTCGGACGAAATGCGGCAGGACGGCATTTCTCTGCTTTTGACGGCGGACGACAGCGGCGCGAAATATGCCCGCATATTGGCGGGGGAAAGCGGCGGGCATGCCGTTCTGCTTGACCCTCTGACAACAAAGGCGGAGGAAAACGACACTTACGCCGAACGAATGGAACGGAACATTGCCGCAATGCGGCAGGCTTTGGAAGGGGCGGAAGAATGAGAACGGACATACACAGCAACTGCGCGCTCCGCAGCATTGAAATGAAAGGAATCTGCGTAACCAGCGGGGAGGACGTTTTGCTGGAAAACGTAAATCTGACGTTTCACTGCGGACAGCTGACAGCCCTCATCGGCAAGAACGGCGCAGGGAAAACAACGCTGATTAAGGCTTTATTGGGAGAACGGCAGTATAAGGGAAAGATTTCCTTTACGGACAGCCACGGGGCGGCAATCGCCAAGCCGAAAATTGGCTATGTGCCGCAGTATCTGGATTTTGATAAAAGTATGCCGGTTTCTGTGGAGGATTTCATGGCGGCGGCTGGAAACGGGTGCGCGGTCTGGTTTGGGAAAAACAGGAAAACGCGGCAAAGCATACGGGAAACGCTGGAAAAAATGGAATGCGGATATCTGGCGGGGCGGCGGCTGGGCGCGTTGAGCGGCGGAGAACTGCAAAGGGTTCTGCTGGCAATGGCGGTGGAGCCTGTTCCTGACCTTCTGGTATTAGATGAACCTGTTTCGGGCATGGACATTGCCGGTCTGGATTTGTTTTACAGGCAGGTGACGGAGCTGCGCGATACCTGCCACATGGCGATACTGCTGGTTTCGCATGACTTGGGACTGGTACGGAAGTACGCGGATAAAGTAGTTCTGCTGGACAAAACGGTTGCGGCGGAGGGCAGTGCGGCGGAGGTATTTTCCGGGGAGGCGTTTCGAGAGGCGTTCGGCTTTGAGGAGGAGGCAGAATGGAACTGATATATGGATTTTTGGAAATGCTCCCGTTTGAGATGTTCCAGTATGATTTTATGAAAAATGCCTTTTTGGCATCGGTGCTGATTGCGCCGCTGTTCGCGCTTTTGGGGACGATGGCGGTCAACAACAAAATGGCGTTTTTCTCTGATGCTCTGGGACACAGCGCGTTTACGGGCATCGGGCTGGGCGTTCTGCTGGGGCTGGACGACCCGCTGCTGGCAATGCTTGCCTTTGGGATATTTCTGGGGCTTGTGATTACAAAGGTGAAAGCGGCAAATCTGGTTTCTTCGGATACGGTTATCAGTGTGTTTTCCTCTGCGGCTATGGCTCTGGGGATTGTGATATTATCCGCAAGGGGCGGTTTCGCGAAGTATTCCGCTTACTTGATTGGGGATATTCTGACGGTCGGGCAGGGTGACCTGCTGGTGATACTGGTTGTTTTACTGCTGGCGTACGTGATGTGGGCGGTATTTTATAACCAGCTGCTGCTGCTCTGTGTGAACCGCTCGCTTGCAGCAAGCAGGGGCGTGCGCGTTATGCTGACGGAAAATCTGTTTGTGGTAATGGTGGCGGTGGCGGTCATGGTATCTATCCGCTGGGTGGGGATTTTGATGATAAATTCCCTGCTGATACTGCCGGCGGCGGCGGCGCGCAATATTACAGCAAATGCGCGCGGCTATCATTGGACGGCGGCTGTTTTCGGCCTGTTTTCTTCGCTGACGGGGCTGGGGCTTTCTTATTCGCTGGGCGTTTCCGCAGGGGCGATGATGGTACTGACGGCGGCGGTGCTGTTTTTTGTGACGTATCTGATTGGAAAACGAAGAAAATAAGACAATGGGCTTTGGAGATTTCCAGGCCCTTTTTTGATTTGACGGGAGATTTTTCCGCAAAATGCAGTATAGCAATTTCAGGGGATTTGTATTATACTATAATAAAAAATGGGACGGAAAAAGGGAGGACAGCCGATGCTGGTGACGGAAATCAGGCCGCAGAAGCGGGACGAAACGCGGTACAATATCTTTATCGACGGGGAATATGCTTTTGCCCTGCCGATGCAGGATATTCTGTATTTCAAGCTGAAGGAAGGCTGTGAAACCACAGAGGAAACGGTGGAATATATCCGCCGCAACCTGATTTATATAAAAGCACAGGATACCGCCCTGCATTATATTGGATACAAAATGCGGACGGAACAGGAAATTTACCGGAAATTGCAGGAAAAGGAATATACGGAAGATGTAATTGCCGAAGTGATGGATTTCCTGCGGAAATATGGCTATGCCGATGACGGGGAATACTGCGAAAAATATATCCGCGAACGGCTCCGTCTGCGCCCAAGAAGCGGCTATGCCCTGCGCATGGAGCTGCGGCAGAGGGGTGTTGCGGAGAAAACCATAGAAGAAGCCCTGAGCAAAACGGAGATTGACGAAACGGGGGACGCGCTCGGCTGGCTGGAAAAAAAGGCGCGCTTCTGGCCGCCAGATGAAAAAGAAAAAAAACGTTTGCAGGGCTTTTTGCTGCGGAAGGGCTATTCCTACGATGTGATACGGGAGGCGTTCCGGCAGATGGATGAGGGAGATGAGGCGTAATGGCGTTTTACATGGGAGAGATTAAAAATCAGCGGAAGGAATTTATACAGGCCTATCAGGACGGGGATTACAAAAAAGCCATTTTCCTTGGGAAACGGCTGCTGGATATTTACGAGTCAAACGAGGACTGCGAAAATATGGAATACGCCGCGGATATGAGTAACCTTGCGCTGGTGTTCGACCAGATGCGCTTTTTTGAAAAAGCGGAGGAATATTATGAAAAGGCGGCTTCGCTGAAAAAACAATGCGGCGGGGAATGCCTTTCTTATGCGGATACGCTGAATAATCTGGCAATTGTGTATAACCAGACGGGGCGGCAGGAGGACGCGCTCAGGCTGCACAGCAAGGCGTTGGAAATACGCGATTTGAAGCTGGGCAGGGATTCTATGGATTATATCCACAGCCTGTACCATCTGGGGAATACTTATGAACTTATGGAAAACAACGCGAAGGCTTTGGAGATGTTTGGTAAGGCTCTGCGTCGGGCAAGGCAGTGCGCCAGCTTTTCCAATATGGATTTGGCGGATATACATGGCGCATTGGCAAGGGCGTACGACAGGCAGGGCAATTTCAAAAAAGCCATTTATTTTTATGAAATTTGTCTGGATTTGATTGAAAAGGAACGCGGCAGCGAAAATTATTATTTTATGCTGCAAACGCTGACGCTGGCGGCTGTCTGCGAAAAGGCGGGGCTGACGGATCTGGCGGTGGAATACTGCGAAAGGGCGATCGAGATACGCCGCAGTTTGATGAGTGAGGAGCATCTGGATTTTATCAACAGTCTGAATAATCTGGCGGCAATCTGCTGTAAGGATAAACAGTTTGAAAAAGCCCTGCGCCTGCATCGGGAGGCGTTGGATCTGGTGGAGCGCATGCTGGGACGCAGCCATATTTTTTATGCGGACGCGCTGAATAACCTGAGTGTGGATTACTGCGGCATGAAGGAATACAAAAAGGCTCTGGCCCTGAATCAGAAAGCTCTGGCGCAGAAACGCCTGCTTTTGGGGGACAATGACCCGCAGACGGCGGCAAGCCTGATGAGTATGGGCACGCTTTATGACAATATGGGGAAATATGCCGAGGCGATGGAATGTTACCAGCAGGCGTTGGAGATTCGGCGCAAGGCGTTTTCTGAGGAGGATTCCTGTTGTGCGGATTCGCTGACGGCAATTGGGCGGCTTTATGAGCATCAGGGCGCGTACGAAGCGGCAGCGGCGGCGATACAGGAGGGACTGGCGATTCGCCGCGCCTGCGGAGAGGGCGAAAGCAGCATATATGTATGGAGCTTGCAGCTTCTGGCGGAAATCCGCAGAAAACAGGGCGAATATGCCGCTTCTGTGGCACTCTGCCGCGAGGGTGTGAAGATTATGGAACGGCGATATGGAGCGGGGCATCCCCGTTATGCCTCTGCGCTGGAAAAACTGGGGCTGGCCTACGAAGAAGCCGAGGATTTGGGCGAAGCTGCTGCGGCACTGGAGCTTGCGGCAAAAATCCGCAAAGAAATGCTTGACGAAGATAACCCGCAGTATCTGGAAACGCTGGAGATGCTTGCGCGCGTTTTTACGAAAAAAAGGGAATATGACAGGGCCATCGGGCTTTATCAGGAGAAAAACGATGTAAACTTTGAGGAAACGCCACAGGAACAGCTTGCCGCGGCCAATAACCTGCTGGCGGTTGCGAACTGTTATCGGCTGGCAGGGAACGAAGCAAAGGCGGAGGCGTATTTCGCGGAGGCGGAGGGCAAGCTGAAACGATGCGGCACTGTACCAGATGAAACGTATGAGGCGCGCCGTCAGGCGTATTTGACAGCGCGGGCAGAAAAGCCTGCCGCGCGGAAGAATACGGCGATGTTTGGGCTGAGCCGCCAGCAGGCGGAAAATGCGGTGCAGATGTTTGCGAAGCTGTTCGAGGAACGCGTCCGCGATTTTGGGCCGGAGGATAAAGTCGCCCTACGGACTGCACTGGCACTGGGCGACCTGCTGAACCGTATAGGTCGGAAAGACGAAGCTGTGAAGTGGTTTACGCTGGCGGAGAAAGAGGGGGAAGGGGAAACGTATATCCGCGCCTGCCGCTGGCTGGGGGAATACTGGCTGAAAAAAGGCGAACTGGAACAGGCGTTCCGCAAGCTGGTAAATGCGAAGGAATATATTGCGGAATACGGCGATATGAAATCCGAGGATTACTGCGCGCTGCTGGGGCTTTTGGGAGATTATTACTTCCAGAAGGGTGAAAAGGAACGAGCGGCAGCATTTTATCAGCCATGGAACAGGCTTTACAAGGAGCTGCACCTGCCGTACAATGCCGCGTATGAGGCGCGTGCGGAACGGACGGCGCGGATTTTGGCGGAGTTGAAACGCCATCAGGAGGCGGTCGAGTGTTACAGTGCGCTTGCGCTTTCCATACGGGGACGTGAAGGGGAAACGGGGAATTTTGTGCGTCTGCTGATGAAAACGGCATCACTTCATGCCGCTTTGGGAAATAAAAAAGATACGGAAACGCTTTTGGAGCGCGCGCTGCTGTTGGGGGCGCAGGACGGCGCGGCGACTGCGGCATACGGGAGGCTCTGCGACAGGGCAGGGCGGATTTTTGCAGCAGCGGGGTGCATGGAAAAGGCGGAGGAGACACTGCGGCTGGCTTACCGGATACAGGGAGAGGGTGAGCGCTGCATGACGAAGGAGGGGCTTTCCGCACTGCTGGGGCTTTTGCGGACGAAGGGGGACAAAAAGGCGTATTTAGCGGTGAAAAACGGCGAAAAGCTAGAGTGAGAAGGGAAAGACCTTGGAGGCTCTGCCTCCAAACCTCCGCAAGGGGTTTCACCCCTTGACCTGTTTGCCGCAAAACTACGTTTTGCGGGGGAGATACAGAGATAGGAAGCCTGCGGACAGGGAGATATTCGCGGGCTTTTTATTTTTTTATAAAAAACCGGAAAAGTGGTTGCAGGGGATTATTTTATATGATATTATTAAACGTCTGTCTCTTATACACATCTCCGAGCCCACGAGACGCTACGCTATCTCGT
>CAMQRG010000066.1 GCA_947036475.1 uncultured Clostridia bacterium | reverse complement strand
GTGTATAAGAGACAGCTGGAAAAATATGTGCAGGAAAAGCAATTAGGCAGCACACGGTTTTATAGTAACAACGGATTCTCGGAAGTCAGCTCTGACCGCCCGGCGTTTCAGAAAATGACCAACGATATAGAGGATAGCAAATCCGGATAATCATAAGAAAGATTTATTTCGCCTTGGCAGGGACTATCTGAAAACAGATCCTGGATAGAGTTGGTTTTTCCGCAGAACAACGCTCGTCATATCGCCATAAACGGGGAGGAAACTCTCCGGGTTTTCTGAAGCCTGATAACTTCGATAAGAATAACGCCCATATGGGCGTTGCCATAAGAAAATTTCATTTTTGAAGCGTCTGAAAAATCAGGATTTTTCAGAGCGGCTAAAATTTCAGAAGAAATTTTCTCAGGCAGCAGCCGTCAGCGTTTGACTTAAGAAACCAGGCCAAAAGAAAAATTTGTTTTCTTAAGTCAAGCCGCCTCTCTTCCGGTTGTAAAAACGGCTTTTCAAATCGCAAGCGGCCCTTTCTCACATCAGCCCCCTCAAATCCTCATACGATACCCCGCCATACTTCCAGCCCCACGCCTTCATCTGTCCATGCGTAAACGGCTTCAGTTTTCCGTGTGTATTCCGGTTCAGCGGGATTTCCAGCGTGATATTCGCAGGTATCACCCTTCGCAGGTACTTTTCCAAAAACTCCTTTTTTTCCTTATTATGCAGTTCGAGCAAAACCACCAGCCGGTATTCCTCCCTGATTACCTCCGCAGTATACCCGTCTGCTCCACAGAAGCCGTCCAGCCAGTCCAGCAGTGTGAAAAACGGATATGGGCTGTGGAAATTCCAGCGGTAAAGCACTTCCGCCCGCAGTTCCTCCGTTTCCTTTCCGCGGCTTTCCAGCCCCATCATTGCGGCAAAGCGCAGCAGCCCTTTCCTGTCCGCCGTCACAATCCACTGATTCCGTATCATCTCCTCTTTTGCCGCCGCTTCTTCCTCCAGAATTTCCCCTTCCACCGCGCCCAGCGTCTGAAATTCCTTCAATTCCGCCATGCTGTCCGGCAGATACTTCAAATATCTCTCCGCACTCATTCCAGCACCTCGATTCCTCCCAGCATCGGAATTTCTTCCTCCCCGAGTGCAATATTTCCATGCGTGCCGTTGATTTCGCAGTCCTGTACGTCCAGCACGCCGTCCGCCTCCAATGCGCGCGCCTCCAGATGGCTGATGCGCACCGTCAGAGCCTCGCTGTCCGCCCATTCCTTCCGCAGTCCCTCCATGTAATCTTCATACAGCCGCCGGATTTCCAAAAGAACAGCCTCCCTGTCGCAGCCCTCCGCCAGAGAAAGCCGCATCGAGATGTTACAGACTCTCTCCTGCACGCCTGCAACCGTTACCTTATGCCCAATCGGCGCAATGCCGTAACCTTCTCCGCGTGTTTCAGGGTCAATCAAAGCCTGTAATTTTTCCACTTCCACAGCCGTCGGCTTTTTCCACCCCTGGTCTATGATAACCAGCCGCACGCTGCCGCCGCCCTGCCAGACCGGATAAACCTTCACCCCGCCGACATTTTCCAGCGCCCCCGCCTTCCTCCTGTAATCCGGAATGTTGCCGCCAAAAGCGTCCGCGTCAAAGCTGGCAAAATAGCGTTTCCTGAGTTCCTCGTCGCCTTCCTCGTCCTCGCCGTCCGTCCGCAGTTCTTCCAGCACAGCCTCCGCCAGTCCGTCCATATGCTCCAGCGGCAGCAGGTTGCTCAGGTATTCGTTCCCGCACGCTCCTGCCGTTTCGCATTCCAGCACATACCGCCCGTCCTCTCCCCGAAACAGTACCCTGTAATAATATTTTTCGAGGAAAAACCGCGTCCCCGGTGCAATCGGGTATTCCTTTCCGTCCCCGTCCAAAAACCTGCCGTAAAACGTCGCCTTTACCGCACCCTTCCTCTGTACGCCGCGCTCCGCGCAGCGCCTTGTCAGGTCATCGTCCTGTGCCGTATCGGCAAACGTCCTGTCCTCCAGCATGTCCAGATCTGCATAAAACGTCGCTGTCTCTGCCGCGTTCGGTCCCATCGCATCAAAAATAATGCTGCCCTGCCGCCTGTCACGCCGGTCGCTGATTTTGTCCAGTTTCCGCTCCATCAGTTCCTCATAGCTTTTCCCGCTCATATGTCTACCGTCCTTTCCGCGCGCAGCTCACCGAATATCGTATGTACCAGAAAATCAGCCGCCACGCTGTTCCCCTCCTGCGAAAAGCGGAAATCCGTCACCGCCGTCACCCTGTCATCTGCCAGCAGTGCGTCCTCTATCCGCCGCTTCAGTTCCGGTATCACAAAACTTGCATTCTTCCCGATAAGGTCGTCAAGTTCCATGCCGTAATTCCAGTCATAAATGACAAAGCGGTATCGTTCCGTCTGCAATATTTTTTCCACAGCCTGCTGCATCGCCTCCGCCTCGTCCAGCGTACCGCGCACCTGTCCTTCTTCCCTGTCAATCTTCCACGTCAGGCTTGGCAGCTTTTTTTTGGCAATTCTGCCCATATTTACATCTGTGTCCTGTTTCGGCGTCATGCCCCTCCTCCTTTTTCCGCTCTGCAAAGCACAAGGTACTGCTGCCCGCCTGCCGCACGTATCATTGCAACGCGATCGCCCGTCGCAAGCCCCCTGTTGTGGTATAGCTGGTACTGATATAACCTGCGTTCCTCCTCGTCCCGCCAAAGCCAGACCGTCCCTGCTTCCTGCCAGTTTGTCACCGGCTCGGCTAAAACCAGGAAAGGCTCTGTCAGTTCCAGTCCTTCTTCCAGTCGTATGCACAGCGGCGCGCCGGAAACCACAGTCCCCATACAGAAATCCGCCGCCCGCCCCAAATCCACAGCGTCAGCCGCCAGTTGTTTTATAATGTCCAGCATTGTTCCTCCTTATCCGCCCAGCCGCCTGCCGCAGCCTTCTCGTTCCTCCCAAAGCCGCTTTGTCATCTCCCGCATCAGCCGGTCAATGTCCGGCAGAGCCTCTGCTTTCTGCTTTCGTTCTGCCGCAGGCTCCTCTTTTTTCCAGAAAATACTTTCCTTCCCCCACTCTCGAGCCGCCTGTCCCGCGCTTCTGTCCATATTTTCCTCTGCGCGCCTCCATTTTCGAGCCGCACCTCCTGCAAGCGGCAAAGTCTTTCTTTTCTTTTCATTTTCTTCCGGCTCTGTCCAGAAAAACGTCTGCGCCATTCCCGACAGTTCCGTCGCAGCGTCCTTCCGCCCCGCCCAAAACAGGCTTTTTTTCTGCTGTTTTGTTTTCTGCGGTGCGTTGTTTTCCTCTGCGAAAAAAATCGTTTGGCTGTTCCGTTGTTCCGCCTGTTGCGGCGTTTTTTTTGCCGTAAAAAGTCCCTGCTTTCGGAAACCTTCCGCAAATGGAATCCTTCGCCCCGCCTGCCGGGTTCCCTCCGGCTCTCCGGCAAACGTCCGCCCCAGCAGAAATGTTTCCTCCCCCGCCCTTTCCCTGTATGGGAATCCGCGCCCCGCCGCATCTTCCCGCATTTTTTTCGCGCTACCGGCAGTCCGCCGGAGCCAACGCGCCCCGCCGTCCAGTTCCGGTCCTGCTTTCCGCCAGAAATCCGCCAATTTTTTCAGCAATCCTTTCTCTTTCAATCCACACCTCCCCCAAAAATTCTGGAGGCTCTGCCTCCTATTCCTCCTCCATCTCCAGCTCCATCGCCGCACAGCAGAACATCTTTTCCGGCACACTCATTGCCGCCCATTCCGCCGGACGTATCCCATAATTTCGGAGGGCATAGCAGGCATAGTCCGCCCCGTCCACACCCTCCTGTATCAGTTTTTTGCCTGTTCCTTCCAGACCGCACGCCTCTCTGCGAACCCATTCAACGCCTTTACTTCCTCCAGCAGCCGTAAATATTCTCCCGGATAAAGCATCTCTTTCAATGTGTCCTCCGCGCTTGCCGTCCCGTAGCTTTCCCAAAGTCTTTTGTCCCGCAGGTCAGGCGTCACTGCCGCCAGCACGCATAACGCCGCCCATTTATCCTCTGCGTTTTCTGCCGCCCTTCTGTATTCTTCTTCCGTCACCGCCCGCAGTTCCCATTCCGCCGCTTCGTCCCCTTCTCGAAAACATGGCGAGATACATACGCGCCTGTTTTCCGGCAGGCTGTTGTTTTCCTTCAAAAAGCCTTTCAAATCCATGCTCAGCCCTCCTCTATCCGCATATCCATGCGTGTTCTGTGTTCCCCGTCGCAGAAAATATGCGTGCAGCTTTCTATCAACGCCATTCCCTGCAAACTGATTTCCGCCAAATCGGGGATGTCCACCCAGACAGAATTTCCTGCAAACAGCATCACGTCCCCGTTGATATTTTCCAGCGTCAGTTCCTTTTTCACGCGGCATTTCTCCCTCAGTATCCCCTCGGCCATCTCCCTGAGCTGCGCCCCGTTCAAGGCATACGGCACATGTCTGTAATACTGGAGCCGCCCCCATTTTTCCACCTGCCCGGCGCGTTCCGCCTCCATGGCAAGCCGCTCAGTTTCCTTCCTGCCCGCATGGTAAAGCCGCACAGTGTTAAACGTGTCCCTGCTGATATCTGTTTTATACCAGTAATCGCTGATTCCTCCATCGCACCGCAGTACCGCCTGCACCGCCATCTCCCGCCGTTCTTTTACCGTCAGCTTTCCCGCCTTATCAAACAGAAAAAATTCCCTGCCTGTTGCCTTCCCGCTGATTTCCAGCGCAGAAAGCAGAATATCCATCAGCGTTTCCCCTTCCTCAATTCTTTGGGGAATTTTCCAGCCGCTGTCGCTGATTTCTCCCGTCTGCAAACCAAAATCCGCCGCAACTGTCCGAACCAGTTCCGCGGCTGTTTTATTCTGATAAACATAAGTCCCTCTGTTGCGCGCCAGATAAAACATCTGGTCGTACGCAGTTACGGAAATAATCTGCTCAGAACTCCGTTCCTTCGTCATCACCCAGCCAGAAAACAGTGTTTCGCCGTCAGCCAGCAATATGGCCTCATCGCCCTCCGTAAAATTCACAATACCATCGCGTACAACAGAAAACCGCAGTTTTCCCGCACGTCCCAGCACACTTGCGCTCCATTCCACGCCGTCTGTCAATATCGGTGTTGCGTCAAACACCGTATTCCCATGCCGCAATAAAAGCTGTACATTCAAAACCCCTCTCCCCTTTCCAGAAACCATAAAACCTTGGATGCTCCGCCTCCAAACCCCCAAAACTTCGTTTTCCGAATTTCAAAATCCAGTACATTTCACTTCCTCTCCGCAAAACGCAGTTTCTCGGCAAATGGGTCAAACGATGAAATCCCCTGCAATAGTCAGGCATTTTTGCCTGTCTGCGGAGCATGGTGCCCGCCCCAAGGCTTCACAATTTCAGCACCTGCCCCGGAAAAATCCTGCTCGGGTCAGCAATCCCGTTTTTCTCTGCAATCTCTCTGTACCGCGTCCCGTCCCCCAGTTCCCGTTTCGCGATTGCCCAAAGGCAGTCACCTTTCCTCACTGTGTATGCCCCTGCCGGTGTTCTGCTTTCCCGCGCCTGCCCCTGCTCAACCAGAGCGGTCTGCCCGCCCTCTGTTTTCATATCATACCGTACGCTTTTCGCTCCCCGATATTCCTTCCACCGCAGTTCGACCCAGAAATCTCCCTGTTCTCCGCCTTTCTCCGTCACCGTATAATCCTCCAGCAGTACCTCCATATTTCCGCAGAAAATCTGTCTGCCGTCTGCCAGCCTGCGGAAAATAATCAGCTGCACAGGCTTTCCCGCCGCCTTGTATTCTCGGAACAGGTTCAGATAAAACTCCGGTTCATGAAATATACCCTCTGTCTGCACAAAACTGTAAACGCGTCCCGGCAGCAATACCGTAAAGCTGATTTCCTGTAAGCCCGGCTTTTTCGCCAGATTCATTTCCCCGAAATTCAGGATATAAACTGCCTTATTCCGGCTTTCGGTCCGCGTCCGTATCTCTGCTGGTGTTACCGGCAGCAGTGCCTGCAATGCCCCCTGCTTCAAATAAATACGGTACATTCGTCCGCCTCCCCTCCGTTGATTTCTTCAACGGCACGCCGCAGCAGGTCATATTCCCCCGGCAGCAGCAGTTTTGTCAGCAGCCTGTCCGCTCCCGCCGCGCCATAACTGTTTTGCAGTCCTGCGTCCTTCAAGTCAGGGAAACAGACGCTTTCCGCCAGCATAGCCGCCTCATAACGCCCCTCGTCCCCGCCGCAGCGCAGCCAGATTTCCTCGTTTTCCCGCTGGCTCATTGGGCGCAGACGCCATTCCTCCGCGCCAAAACGCCCGCCCAGCCGAAGCCCGCATTCCTCCCTGTGCTTTCTATTTTCCTTATAAAAACATTCCTGCCCCATCTCATACCTCCTTTAAGACCTTGGGGACGCTGTCCCCAATCCCCTGCAAGCCCTTTGAAAAGGGCTTGACCCCAAACTTTATTAGGGCAAAACTACGTTTTGCCAATGCTCTATCTTTTATTGCGTCTGAACATCTTCCTTGTTGTCCGCCCAACTTTCCAGCCTCCGCGTCTGTATAGCCTTAAACCCTGCCTCCCTACCTCAAAAAACAAGACTTTTCGCTGAAAAGGCTTCGTTTTTTGAGGGGAGTCCGAAGGATAATTTATTCCTAGGTCGTTAAGGGAGGGGAGCTGCATGGCCGCCTTAGACGGTTGTGACAGCAGGCAAAGCCCGCCGCAGCCCGCGTATCTCCCTGTTTCCGCTTCACAACCCTCTCCACACAAAGTCCCCCCTCCTTCCGGAAAACGCAGTTTTCCGGCAATCCAGGGTCAAGGGGGCGGGTGCCCCCTTGCAGGGTGTGGGACAGCGTCCCACGATTTTTTTACAACTCCTCAAACTTCTCCATCAACTCCACGTCCCCAAACGTAAACCGCATTTCCTCGTCCATTGCCGCCGCGTCCACGTCCAGCTTGCCAATGACCATTTCCTCAATATTCACATCTTTCAGCAGTACCGTCTGTTTCCCCGTTCCGCCGGTCGGATCCTCGTTCGTCAGCATCAGTTCAAAATACGTATCCGCGCCCTCCTTCATATATTTCAGCATAACTTCTCGAAACAGGCTCGAAACATAATACACCGTCATCGTCCCCGTACCTTCCCAGCCGCCGCTTTTGTGCTGTTTCCCCGTCATACCCAGAATCGGGATTTCCGTCCTCGTCTTTTTCACTTTCGCCTGTACATTCTTCACCTGCATCAGTTCATGCCTTCTGCCGTCAATAATGGCAAAACAGGTTCCCAGTGCACCGTTTACTGTGTCCTTTGCGCGTAAATATCCCATTTCCGCCCTCCTTCCTTAAATATGGCTCATATGATTTCCACCCGCATATACAGTTTTTCCATCGCGTCCACAGGCTGCACACTCTCATAAATCACGACGTCTTGTTTTTCGCGTCCTTTTTCCACTGTAATATCGTCCGCCGTAAAATTCTCAATCGCCTCAATGCCCTGCAATTCCTCATGATACGCCATAATCTCTGCTTTCAGCAGGTTCCGCCCGTTGGCATTGTTGCTCTGTTTTCCCAGATAATAACGGCTGAAAATCCCCGCCACATCGTTGGCAATGCTGTCCAGCACACGTACCACCCTGTTACTGGAAAAATCGCTGTTTTTCGTTGTTTCAAAGGAAGTAAAGCTGTTGATATCGCGCAGAACTTTCAGCCCGCCGTCCTCCTCATAGAACAAAAACTGCCCTTCCTGAATCCCCTTGATAAACTGGCTTTTTTTGCGTTTCGCGTTGATAACGTATTCCCCGTCATAAACGGTGTTCGTCAGGCTTTCATTCACTTCCGCGCCCGCCGCAGCGCCTGCCGTCCAATAGACCAGTTCCGCCGCCGTTCCGACCGAAATCACGCCTTCGTGGTCCGCCTGCGCATAGTCATGCAGCACCGTAACAAATTTCACGCCTTCCTCGTCACGCATACGCTTCGTAAAGTTCACAAACAGCTTTTTGGTCACCAAATCGCTGCCCGCATAAGCCAGCACATTGAAATCCTCTTTTTCTGCGGCCTCCAGAAAATTCGTGTACGCGCTCCCTGTGGTTTCCGCCGTTGTGCCGCCCGCCAGACACAGACACGCCTCCGGCTGCAATGCGCCATTCCCCGAAAACGTAACATATTCGTTGTTTTCCAGTTCTTCAATTTCCGCCGCCGTCTGCGTATGCACCAGTTCTAAATCAAGGTATGTATTCACGTCAAATTTCCCGTCATCGTCCACGTTTGGCACAACCGCCACGCGCAGCCCATTGCCGCGTTCTCCGCCCCATTTCGCACGTACCGTCAGATTCCCGCTTTCGCCCTGTGCTTTTTCGCCGTCGTTCAGCCGGAACAGCTTCAGCTTTTTGGCATGCATGAAAATCTCACGCAGGTTCTGCATTTTGTCGTCTGTGTAAGCGTAGCCAAATAATGCCTTTGTTTCCTTCTGGAAGTCCTCCGCCTCCACAGTAATCATGCCGTCTGCGCCCCAGTCCAGTTCCATGCCCATACAGAGTACGCCTCTCTCACCAAGGTGACCCATTGCCCTCGGTCTGGACACAAAATTGATGTATGCCCCCGGCAAGACCTTGTTCTGTACCAAAAAAGTACCGCCGCCCAGTGCCATATCAGTTCCCCCTTTCCGTCATTTCCGTTGGTTTCCCTTTTAAATACGCCAGAATTTCCTTTTCTGCCGCCTCTTTTGTGTAAAGTCTGTCCCCGTCCAGCACAGCCCCTGTCAGGTCAGCGCTGTACCCAAACGTCCTGCTTGCCATCAGCTGTTCCCTGCTGAATGCCGCTTTCTTCTTCATATCCCACCGTCCTTTTCCCGTTATATTCCAGCCGTTCCATGAGCGGAATGTCCTCGTCGTAAACAATATGGTATTCGTATTCCGCCGTAAACCGCAGCCTGCCGTCGTCCTCCCGTTTTTCGTGCCGCATTTTGGATGCCGCAAATTTTTCTTCGTCGCCCACCAAAAACAATACCTCATACAGCCCGTCTGCAATCCGCAGGAATTCCGCCGCCTGTGCGGCAGGGCGTTCCGCGCCCTCTGCCGGATAGTAACAAACCGCAAACGCCGCAATCACGCGGCTCCTCCTGTTCAGCAGGCGTTTCTGTTCCACGCCTGTCATCTCGACGGTAAAACATGGGCGTTTTCCGCCCTGTGGAACAGCCTGTCCATATACCGGCAGAGCAAACTGCTCCGCCACTTTCTGCACAACCGCCCTTCTCAAAACCTCCGTCAACCCCTGTCCTCCTTTTTATTATCGTGGAGCTCCGCCCCATAATGGGCGTTGCCATAAGAAAATTTCATTTTATGAAATGCCTGAATCATCAAGATTTTTCAGAGCAGCTTCGATTTCGGAAGAAATTTTCTCAGGCAACAGCCGTCGGCGTTTGACTTAAGAAGCCAATCAAAAAGAATACTTTGTTTTCTTAAGTCAAGCCGCCTTACCCCGCAAGCCCGTCAGTACTTTGCCTGCGGCAAAGCCGCCTTCGGCGTCCGGACTTTTTTCCGGTACCTGTTGAAAAGGGCTTGACCCCAAACTTTTTTACCATGCAGCATCGTCACAAGTGTCTGCACACATCTTTCCGGCAAATTTTTTCGGCTTTTTCGTTAAAAATTCCTGCCGTACCGCCTATCTGGCGGCTCCGCCGCTGGGGCAGCGCGGCAATGCCGCGCCACATTGTACGCCTG
>CAMQRG010000065.1 GCA_947036475.1 uncultured Clostridia bacterium | reverse complement strand
GTTCCGCGCCTCTGTCGGAAATGTGCTTCTTCCCCGCAAGTTCCGTGTCCGTATAGATGCGGATGTTGCTCACATAGTTTTGCAGCTTATGGTTTTTCGCGTTTTCTTCATAAAGTTCTGCTATCCGCCCTTCCCTTTCAAAGTCAGAAAGGCTTGCATCATTGCGGATTGCTTTAATTTTCTCCTGTATTCCCTTCTCCGAAAGGTTATATCGGAAATAGTCTTCATATGCCCGCAGCCGCTTGATATTGTCCGTGTGGTAAATCACATCGGAAATATTGTCAATGTAAAGGTCAAACGCCCGCAAAGCGTCATAGTCAGTTTTCATCCCCTTCCGTTCCAGCAAATTCCCGCTCCATTTCTTCCCGGGGCGGAAAGTTTCCGTCCGGCCGGCAATGTCCATCGGCAGCTCCTTGCTGGCAAAGTCAAAGCCCAGCTTGCCGAAAGCCTTTTCCAGCAGGTTTTCCGGCTCGTCGAAATTCATGTGTGGGAAATATCCGTCAATATATCCGATAGGGTCGTATCCGTTGCGTATCAGTACCTCGTTGATTTTCGGGTGGATTTCCTTATAGATTTGCTGAAATTCCTTTATCCCTTCGTTGATTCTTGCCAGTTGTTCCGGCGTGACTGCCGCCGTTGCCGCT
This sequence comes from uncultured Clostridia bacterium, assembly GCA_947036475.1. Classification (GTDB taxonomy): domain Bacteria; phylum Bacillota; class Clostridia; order Lachnospirales; family Anaerotignaceae; genus Anaerotignum_A. The sequence goes on along the minus strand of CAMQRG010000065.1, from coordinate 9,044 downwards.
TCTATCTCCTGCCGCAGCAGTTCCATTTGCTCCTTTCCCGCCTCCGAAAGAGGGCGTTTCATGGATTCGCCTTGAAGCCGCCGCATCTGGTACCGCTTTTCCCCCAGCCATTGTACAAGCCCGCTTTCGCTCATCTTTTGCTTGCCTTGTGGCGTATCAATGGAAATATTCTCCTTTGTGCTGAGTTTCAGCCTGCCCAGCCTGTCTTTGTAGTCACCCATGAAAAGCGTCCTCTGCCGCTCGCTTTCATGGATTGGGTCAAATATCCCCGCCCTTACCCGCTCTGCTGTTTCCCTGTTCGGCGCAATCATGTCAAGGATACGCTCCTGCGTTTCCCTTGCATACCGGAAAGGCGCAAGGTCTTTCCAGCCCTTCTTTGCTTTGCCGTCCCGCAATGGCAGATCGCCGACAATATCCGCCACTTCATCATAATGCCGCTGATTGGTGAATTTCTTGTAGTTTTTAAGCGCGGTTTCTATTTCCCTGTATGGCTGTTCTGCCCGGAATACTTCTATCAGGTCATCGGCGTTCCTGCCCGCCTGCCGCCGCGCTTCCTCCTCGCCGATTTCGCCCAAAAGCAGTTTTTTCAGCGTGATTTCATCACCCGCTGTCAGCAGCTTTCCTTTTTTCGCCTGGTTCCACGCCTGTTCCAGCTCATATTTTCGATTGTACAGCATTTCAATGTTTCTTGCGGATAAATTTTCATAGTCGATATTCGCATTGTCTTCCAGCAAAAGCCGCCGCGTCTGCCGTTCCGCAATGCTCCTTTTGTATGCGCCAACCTTTTGGGCGGATTCCTCCAGCCCGTCCATAACAATATCAAATTCCTGCCCCATATTGGCTTTTGTGATGTCGTCCATCATCCCGGACAATGGGATTTGCCTGAAAACCTGTTCTTCCGCAGCCGCCGCTATCCGTTCCAGCTGTTCCGCAGGGTGCGTAATGCTTTCAGGGAACATATGCGGGTAAAGGCCGGAAAGCTCCTGATAAACCATGTCTATATTGCTGCTGTCCGTCTTTGCAATGCCCCCGATTTTTCCTTTTGTCCTTCTCTGCCAATCGGCAAAATCCGGTATATTCGCTGCATCCATCTCCGAAACCTGCAATTTCAAAGACTTCAGCCTTTGCTTTAATTCATGGTCTATCAGTTCCCTGTTGGAAACCGATCCGCTGTCGAAAAACGCTTCAAAGAGCTTTTCTCTGGTTGCCTGACTGATTTTGCCAACCTGCGCTTCGCTTATCGCTCCATCTATTAAATTTTTTGCATACTCTGTTTTTTCCCGTCCGGAAAGGGAAAATAACTTTTTTGCTTCTGCAAGTGTCGCGCTCTGCACTTTCTTCCAAGCTGCCTTTGTTTTTGGCGTTTCTATCGCAAGCAGCTCTTCTAAAGCCTGTTTTCGCTCACCCAGCTTTGCCATTTCAGCCGCAATACGGGTTTCATCCCCCGCAAAGGTCTGTGTGATTTCTTCTATTTTTCGCTGAAATGTTTCTTCATTCGTCAAATCCGCATATTCCTGCCGCAGTTCGTCAGGGATTACCTTTCCCTTCTTTTTCGGCGGCATAGCCTCTGGTGCAGCCGTATTTCCGGCAGGGTTTGACAGTTTCACAACCCCGCTTTCAGCAGGCAGCGTTTCCATATCGAAATCCGCGGCTGTCCTTGCCGCCCGCCGTGCGGCTTTCTCGTCTTTTATCTTCCTTCCGGCAAATTTCCCTAAAGCCCCTAAGCCGTTTATGCCGACGTTGAAGCCCGCCGCGATCGCCTCCTGCTTTGCCAGCTCCTTCAGGATTTCTTCCCGGCTTTTGCCCTCAGAAATCCCATCCGCCGCGACCAGCGGCGCAAGCACAGCCGTATCCGCCGCCTGCTGTCCCAGCATCCGCGTCCCGAATTTTGCCGCCGCCGCGATTTTGGGGTTATACTTTGCCAGTGCATACGCTTTCTGTGCAAGGTCTGAGGCTGTTGCCGCGCTCATGCGCCCGCCTAAAGCCCCCGCCGCTTTCAGCGCGGTTTCCTCTGCCGCTTTGCCCACAGTAGAGTAAAGCGCGGCCATTTTCGCCAGTTCGCCGGAAACCTGCCCGCCTGTGTAATATCCGGGATTGTTCTCCTGTGCCTGCCGGAACTGCGCCTTGACTGCTTCATTCTGCGCCTGCATTGCGTTCCCGGCCTCTGGGCTTGCCTTGCTGATGCCCTTTACAGCCAGATCACGCACTGTCCCGCCCATGCTCTCCAAAAGCCCCGCTGTCAGTGCCGCGCTTTTCAGCTTGCTTTGCAAATCCACCTGCATCTGCGTCGCCTTTTGGTATGTAGCCATATCAGGGCTGCGCTGTACCATCTTCCCCGCCATATCCATGCCCTTTTTCGCCGCCCGCTTCATTGTGGCATAGTCCATATCCTTGTCATTCAGGACATATTGGTATTTTTTGAAAATCTCATCATTGCTCAAAAGGCTGTCGTTCGTCTGGTAAAGCCGCGTCTTTTCATCAGTGGATGTACTTTTCGTCATATCCGCCCTTGGCAAAATTGTCGGGTTGATTGTTGTCTGAACCTTTATCGGCGCGTTATCCGTGTTGATTTTGACCGTCGGCGCAGTCCTGGCCGCCAGCTCCGCCGCTGTTGGAAGTTTCCCGGCTTTCGGCAGTTCCGCCATGCCTGCAAACAAGTTTGTTGAGGGCAGCCCTGCCCGCATGGGAGTTTGCACCTCTGATGCACGAGGCAGGGCTTTTTTTACTTCAAGGCGGCCAGAGGGGAGCTTAGGCCCTTGCTGGGCATTTTTTCCTGTCTTTTTCAGTTTTTCCAGCAGTTCCGCCTTTGTGTCGCGTTTCATAAGTTCTTCCAGAGATAGCATTTCTTCCCCCTCCCCTTATCTGTTCATCATTTTAGCGAAAAATTCATATGTTTCCGGACTTACTTTTTTACCTGCAACCAAGTTGTTATATGCGTAGTTTGCAAGTGTATTGTCTGTTCCGAAGAATGTTGCTGTATTCAGCATCTTCATTAAACCGCCAGCGGGGTAATCTGTTGGTTTCGGGCCATTGTTGCCATCGCCATTATTTCCACTTTTCCCGCTGTATCTTCCGCCGCTCCCGCTCTTATTCAGCTGGCTCCGCAGTTTTGCCGCCTCCAATGCCATTTTTTCCAGCTCCGCCTGCTGCACCTGCTTCAAGTAGTCCGTATTGTAGCCGCTTTCCGCAAGTTTGCTGAAATCCCCTGTTTTCAGGGCCATTTCCAACGCGTACTGGTTCAGGCTGTCCTGATATTTCCGTTCCTGCCATTCCCTTTCGTATTCTTTGTCGGTCAGGCTGTCCGCCTGCTGTTGCTTTTGCAGCGCATAGTTCAGTTCCCATTGCCGCATGCTTTCCGCCATCTGCTGCTGTTGCAGCTCAAAGTTTGCCGCCCACTGGTTCCATGAATTTTGGTTCTGCAATTCGCTCTGCCATGCGCTCATGGCATTCTGGTTCGCCGTGGAATAATAGCCGCTGATGTCGCTGTCCGCCTGCGCCTGTGCAATCAACGCCTGCAAAGCATAGTCCTTCAACATCTTCTGTCTGGCCTGTTCGTTGCTGTTCAGGTTGTTCTGGTAGTTCGCCTGTAACTGCAAATCCGCTGATTCGCTCCCGCCGCCGCTGATGCCAAGTGCCGCCAATCTCTGCGGCAGTGCCGTTTCCCCCTGCCGCTTTGCAATGTAAGCCTGTCGTGCGATGTCGTCAAAACTCTCCTCGCCCTGCGCTTTCTGCGCATCGTACTGCGCCAGAAGCTGGCTGAGCATGGAATTTCTCTGGTCCGCCTGATTTTTGGCTATGCCATTATAAGCGTCCCATATCTCCTGTTTCGTCATGCCGTTATAATTCCCCGGGTCTATGCCCTCAAAGGCATTCCCCGCATATTCCGGCTTAAGCTGTGAAGCGTTGTAAATATCCGCGCTGGAAAATAAAGCCTCCAACGCGTTTGTCGGGCCGCCGCCTAAGTCAATACTGCCCGCAAGCGCGTATTTCGTCCGGAAATCGCCGTTGCTCAGGCTCAGGTCGTTCGGGTCGGCCACACGCGAATAAAATGTGTTGTTGTCCTTCCCCTGCAAAGCAAGCCTCCTGTTCGTTTCAGAAAAATCCTTTGCGGCACGCGCATCATGCCGGGGAATGCTCCCCGTATGGGTGTATTGCAGATTCCCGTCCTTGTCATATTTCCGCGTGGTTACGCTGTTCCGGTTGTATTCGTCCACAAATCGCCCTCCTAATGCGTCTGTCCGCACCGTCATATCGCGGATAAAACCAATGTCATTTTCGCCCAGCCCGTAGCCGTTGCTGTCTTTCAGGGGATATTCGCGGTAATTCGCCCGCAGCTTTTCCGCCATTTCATGAGCGGCATTCATGCCTGTTTCATCGCCCCGCGCTTTTGCGTCATTGTACGCCGTTTGGTACTGCCGCAAAAGCGCAATATCCGGCAGGCTCATAGCGTGGTCGCCTGTATAAGCCCCCTCCGGCTCCTTCTGTTCTCCACTCGGCAGACGGTTGTAATATAGCCGCCCGCCCGTCTGGTAAGGCTCCACGCCCATACGCCGCAGTTGGTCTGCATAGTCCTGATTTTCCCGCATGAAAATATCCTGCATCTCCGGCGTAGCCGTTCCATATGCTTCAATATTCTGCTGCATCGCCGCGATCGCGCTGTTGATCCTGTTCTGCGCCGCCTCCTTCTGCTGTGGGTCTTTCGCGTCAATGCCTATGCTGAAATCCTGAAAGCTGTCTGTATACCGCCCTTTCGGCGTGTCTACGATTTTCGGCGGCGTAAAGCTGGAAGTCCCGCCAAAACTGGAAGTCGGCTTTTTGTAAATATCGTTGTTGTAACCCTTGTTCTGTCCTGTCGCGTTCTGCCATGCTATCTTTAGCTCCCGCTCCGCAATCAGCCTGTCCCGCTCGATCTGGCTCTTTGCGGAGTTGATGGCCGCTGCGTAGTCCTTGTTGGGGTCAAAGCCGCCGTAGGATGTGCCGCCCTTCGAGGAACTCCCCCCAAAGGAGGAAGTCCCTGTATTGTTTTTGTAGATGTCGTTGGTATAGCCATTCTTGTTGTTCCCTGTGGAGTTCATCCAGTTGATTTTGTTCTGCCGCTCCGCAATCAGCCTGTTCTTCTCTGCCTGTGAAGTCGCCGCCTTGATAGCCGCCGCATAGTCCTTGTTTTTGTCAAAGCTCGTTGAAGAATTGCTGGAACTGCCGGAGTTTTTATTGCCGGAGCTTTTGTTGCTGGTCGTGGAGCCTTTCCCGTTCCGTCCCCCTGTGGACCAGGAATGATCTGCCTTGAAATTTTCTACTGCCATTCTTCATACGCCCCCTTATTTTTTCAAAATGATAATCTTTCTCCTTCTGCCGTCCCAAAGCACTGTATTTCCGAGGGTTTCCGCAATGAACCGCAGCGGCACAAGTGTCCGCCCTGTTTTCTGGTCGATTTCAGGGGCCTGCTCAATATCCCTCCGCACGCCGTCCACAAGGGCGCGTTCCTGCCCGATCTGCAATACAATTTCCCGCTTGCCTTTCCTCACGCAAATTTCCCTTCTTGCGGCGTTCCATTCCACCCCGCAGCCCAAAGCCTCGCCGATAAAGCGCAGCGGCACAAGCGTCCGCCCCGTCCTTTCGTCCGAAATAGGCGGCTGTTCCAGCCGGACTTCCTTCCCATCGTCATAGGCAAACGGCTTGCCAAGGAAAAGCTCCACCGCCGTTCCGGAAAGATTTTCCCGCTTGAGGTCGACTGCGGCGTACATATCCATGATGAAGCCAATGCCGAAATCCTTCGTCCGGTATGTAAAGTATTCGTAGGGAATCCACAGGAAACCGTTGTCCCCGTAATCCTTCCCCCAGCTGTTCTGGCACTCCACAAAGCCCCTGTATTTCCTTCCGCGAATCGTATTTTCCTTCGTATCATCGTAGCCAACAACAAGGAGCGCGTGACCGCCGATGAGATATTCCCCAATAGGCAGCCCAATACACCCGTCTGTGGGCGCATAGATTTCCTTCGTGCAGGTAATCCCCAGCAAGACGGGATTCCTTTCACTCACACAGCGTTTCAAATCCTCCAAATCCTCAAGCCTTGCGTAGTTTTTGCAGTAATAGCGCGGCAGTTTTTCCCCTTCCTGCAAACCCAGCGGCGGGAAATCCATGCTCCCCGCCTGATACTGCCCGTAGGGGTAAAGTGCTTCGTCAAAAACGCCGTTTTCGCATAATGCTTTGCAGACCGCAAGCAGGGTACTTCCTTCCGTAAATGTCAGGCCGTCCCGCGCCTTTACGTCCTTTGCCAGCCCCAGCGGGGAGAAATCAAAGCCCCTGTCGCCGTATTCCTGCCGCTCCTGCATATTTTTTAATGCGGTCCCCGCAAAACTGTGACAGAAACCCGCTTCGCCCTGGCTTCTGACAGGGCCGCACTCTGCCCGCAGGCTTACCTTTTCCGGCAGGGAAACCCTTGTTGCTACAATCTCCCCATATTTCCAGTCCCGCCCGTCACGCGGGCTTTTTACCAGCGTCAGCGGCGCATTTCCAAAATTTTTATTATTTTCCATGTAAATTCCTCCTTCGATATAAAACGATAGAAACTTTCTCTTTCCAACCTCCACGCTTGGAAAGCCTGAAACCCTACCTTTCTTTCCTGGCTTTCGCCAGCCTGTCAAGCAGTACCATTGTGCGCAGCATATCTTCGCTCAAATCCATCCGCCCCGCATCCCCGAAACATTTATTCTCCACCATTTCCGCAATCAAAGCCTGCCCCCATACGGGAATGTCGCGTATGGACTGGTATCTAAATGACGGCTCTGCCGTTGTTGACGGCTTTGCCGTTGTTGGCGGCTCTGCCTGCTCCGGCTCCTGCCTCTCTGGCGATATGTATTCCATCTTGTAAAACGCGCATACGCCCTTGCATATGCCCTCCGCGCATTTCCGGCGGTAATCCTCGCTTTTCAGAAGTTCCGCCTCCTCGCGGTTCGTCATAAACCCGCATTCCACAATGACCGCGTGCATATCCGTAGCTTTCAGCACATATAAATCCGCGCTCCGTTTGAGGCCCCTGTCCTTCCTGCCGCTCGCCGCCGCAAATGCTTCATGGACAGACTGCGCAAAAAGGTATGTGTTGCTTTGACCCATTATTTTTTCATATATCCATGTTTCTACGCCGTTTGCCGCGTTCCAGCCGCTCCCGTATGCGTTGGCGTGTATGCTGATGTATGCGTCCGCCCGCGCCTCGTTCGCCCGCATGACCCGCGTTTTCAGCGGCGTGTCGCTTTCCTCCGGCGCAACCATGAGTGTCGCAAAGCCGCAGCGCGTGAGAGCCTCCGCCAAAAGCTCCGCTGTCCTGCTGTTGAACTGGTTTTCCTTCAGCACGCTCCCGTCCGGGAATGCCGGAGAACGCTTTCCGGGCGTTTCCGCACCGTGCCCATCGTCAATGGCGATTAACGTAGCGGGCTTTGCCCGCTGCAACAGCGGCTCAGCCGCCATTAGTGTTCTTTTCCGCTCCATCTTCATCCTCCCCGACCGCTTTGTCCGCCGCCTGTTCCAGCCTGTCCGCTGTAATCTGCAAGCCCTTCACCATAAAGTCAGGCACAGGCACGCCAATATCCACAAGGTTCTCCATTATGCTCCTGATTTCGTTTACAAGGTAATTCGCCAGCACAAACCAGCCCAGCATGTTCATAATGCCCAGCGGCACGCCTATCGTTTTCCCCATCTGCTCAAAAGAAAACCCGATAAAAAACGCCATGCCGATTATCACCCAGTACCAGACCTTTTTGGCGATCCCTTTCGCGCCGACCGCACTGCTGCTCTCGCCCTTCATCGCCGCCCTCTGCCAGCCGGAAACCCAGTCCACCACGTTGCAGAACAGAAGCCCCGCAAACAGAAACCAGTATTCCCCGAAAACCGCCGCCGCTGCCACCATAATAACGCCTCCTGCTACGTTGATTTTGTCAAATATGTTTGCTATACTCATTGCCCTCTCTCCTTCCATCATGAAAACGGCAAATCAATCTCGAATATACTTGCCGCATCTTTTGGCTCATTCACCAGTTTGTATGTCCCTTCCGTCAGCGTGCAGCGGTATATTTCCCCGTCGCCGCCTCTGACCTTCATTCCGCCCCATACCAGCATACCGGACACATAGGGATAAACCCCGTCCCTGTCCGCCGAAGGGTAAGGACAGTAGTTATTCGTTGCCGCGTCCGGCGTCCAGTGCGCAAGCCGCTGAATAGGGTTGATGCAGATATAAGCCGTCCCATTGTATTCTGCAATATGGTTCAGCCCCTCCGTCCCTCCGTCCGCGATCCATGCAGGATAATGCCCCGTAAATGCCGCAATGCTCCGCGCAACCTCTGCTCCTGCACTTGCCGCAAGCTGCATTGCCGCCGCTCCGGCTTTCCCAAGGGCTTCAACCTGCTCCGCCCTTACCTGCCCTTCGCCGAGTTCCGCCATTCCGGCAATCAGGCTTTCCGTCTTTGCCGATAAAGCCTCCGTTTTCTGCCCTGCCGCGCCGATAGCAAGGCTCATTACAGCATCCGCAGCCTGCCTTTCCTTCCGCAGCGTGTCCATCTCAGTGGAAAAACGCGCCTGCTGTTCCTCCGTTTTGCGCTGTGCCTCCTGCATTTTCTCAAAAAAACCTTTCATTCTGTCCCCGCCTCCTTAGCTGATAGGAATGTATACCACCGTCGAACCATTATAAAAGTTCCTTACAAGCAGCTTGCTTGTAAAGAATTTACAAATATCCTGCTCCCCGCCATTGTTGTTAAGCGGATAATTCGTACCGTCGCATTGGACATAGCCCGCAGATACGCCGCTGCCCTTTTCGTCAATTTTGGCAACAAATCCTTTGCCATTCCTGATTGTAGTTTCCATCCAGCTGCCGCCGTTTGTCCTTGTCCATGTAGTTTTTCTGGGGCTGTTTTTCATTGCCGTTTTTGCCGTTGCCGAATTTTCAATCTTGCTCCGTGCTGTCGCATTTCCTATAATTTTGCTTAAAGCCGTTGCAGAGGCGGCAATCGCTGACATTGCGGTGCCGCTCGCGGCAATCGCTGACATTGCGGTGC
>CAMQRG010000064.1 GCA_947036475.1 uncultured Clostridia bacterium | reverse complement strand
TTTAAGATACTTCCATTTTATCACAATCCATTCATTTTGTGTAGACACTATCTAGAAGCTAAAAGTAAACAAAGAAATTATCTGCCGATAGAACGCTTATAGGCCTCCACCTGTTCATCGGTCAGGGGCTTGAGCTCCTCAGGGTCCATCCAGCGCACCCAAAGGCGTCCCTGCATTCCCTTGATATCCAGCGGGGAATCCATCTGGTCTTTGTCAATCGGCACGACGGTATCATTATCGCCGTTGAACATAATCTCGAAGGGCTTGAATACGCCGTCCTCAAACACATACATTTCTGTGCTGTAAAAGTTCAGCGCACCCGCTTCGCCCGTCAGGTGCTGTTCTAACGCGTCCAATGTAGGCAGTGTGATTACAACCCATTTGCCGTCGGAATCAGAATAATCAAAAAGCTGATAGCCATGGAAATCAATTTCCTCATCGCCTGTCATACCCTTATTATCATCTGCGACACCCTTGAGTGCGACGGGTGCGCCGTCTTTGCCATCCCGAAGGATTTCTGTACCGGGCAGAAAGCATTGTACAAATGCGTCGATTTCATTGTCTCTGAATTTGGAACGGATCAGGGCATAATCTCCACTGTCATAGGAAAGTGTGCCAAGCTCGTACCAAAAATCTTTCAGTGTTCTTATCATATCTGTTCCCTCCATAGTTGGTATTCGTTGAAATTTGCAGTTTTGTCCGACAGGAATGTATCCATTCCTGCCAGACCTTCTTTGGTTATATTACTAGCAGTTTGTTCATTCTGTCAATACATATTCATCCCTTTGCCCCATTTGAAAATAATACTCCGGAACTTTTCCGCCGAAAACCAGGTCTACCAGCATAAATTTACGCTGCATGGAAAGCGTTTCCTGATACAGCGGGTTTACGATTTTAATATCAACGGAAATAGTAATCCAGATTTTATAGTTGATTTGGTTGATTCCAACGGATTCAAAGGAGGTTTCATAATCAACGTCCACTATGCCCTGCGGCAGAAGCGTAAACGTGAGTTCTGGCCCGCTGTTGGCAAGACGTGCAATATTCGTTGCTGCGCCAATGGGAATCCGTATGACTTCTTTTGGCAGGGCTGCCAGCGACTGGGACGCACTGCGGCTTAGAAGCGTACAGAAGCGGTTGATTTGGGTGGTATCCGCCGCATAGCTGGATACGCCGCCGCTTTCACTGCGGATCAGGAGATTTTCGGCGGAAAGCTGGAGCTCCTGCAGGGCGTTTTCTGCCGCGCGGTCGATGATTTCGTTGGCTACTGCCTTGGACTGCATATGTGAAATTTCCCGAAGCGGCGGCATAAATTTTTTTTCCAGCTGCCAGAGGGAGAACAGAGTCAGCAGAAACCCGCAAAAAAACAAAAGGAGCAGGAATGGCATGCTGGATTTTCTTCGCCGGCTTTTTTCGTATTTTCTGCGCATATCCATCCCCTCCTTTAGAAAAGATATGAACAGGCGGAAAAATTAAGACCTTCTAGGCGGTAAGCTATGCGTTATCTGCTTGTTTTTGAGACGGTTTAAGGAAATCTTATAAAATCCGTAAGAGAGATGAAAGGAAAATTGCTTTGATTTAACGGGAATTTCTGTTATAATAACTTGAATAAGGGGGTAAGTAGAATTATGGACGAAACACAAAACACGAGGCGGCCGGCAAATAAGCCTCCCGAACGGGACAGCCGCCCCCATAACCAGAAAGGAAAGCGAAGGCGCAGGCGTAAGAAAAAAAGCGTGCTGGGCTCAATCGCCAAGGTGCTGCTTGTTACGGGCGTCATTGTCGTTTTTGCAGTGGCGGGCGCAGGGCTGGGTACGGTATTCGGTATTCTGCAAAGCACAGATATGCTCAATACGTCTGACATCGTGCCGGAATCGTATACCTCAATCATATTTGACGGGGCAGGCAACACCATCGACAAGCTGCATGGTACGGAAAACCGTGAATATGTAAAGCTGTCAGGCATTACGTCAAATCTGCAGAATGCGGTCGTTGCCATAGAGGACGAAAGATTCTACAAGCATAACGGCATTGACATGCGCGGCATTATGCGTGCGATGAAGCAGAATGTTGTGGATTCTGTTGCGTCGAAAAAGATTTCGTTTTCTCAGGGCGCAAGTACGATTACGCAGCAGCTTTTGAAAAATGAAGTGCTGAGCAGTGAAAAGAAGATTGAACGTAAAATAAAGGAACAGTATCTGGCGGTTTCGCTGGAAAAGGCGCTGGAAAAACAGCTTGGCTCCAAAGAAGCAGCGAAAAAATATATTTTGGAATTATATTTGAATACGATAAGTCTGCATCATGGTCTGCATGGCGTGGAAGCGGCTTCTCTGTATTATTTTGGCAAGCATGCCGGAGAACTGACATTGGCGGAATCTGCGATGATTGCGGGGATTACAAAAAATCCCAGCGTTTACGCGCCGGACGCAAATCAGGAAGAAAGCCGGAAACGTCAGCTGACGGTACTGAGCAAAATGAAGGATCTGGAATATATCACAGCGGAGCAGTACAACGAAGCTGTAGCAGAAGATATTTTCGGGCATCTGGTCTGTAAGGATACCTCATCAGAGGAGAGCGGCAACGCCAAGCACAGTTATTTTGTGGAGGCGGCGATTGACCAGATTGCACAGGACTTGATAGAAAAACGCTCTTATAACCGCGCGCAGGCATATAACATGATTTACAGCGGCGGCCTGCAAATCCATCTGACAGTGGATTCCCGTATGCAGGAAATCATGGAGGCGGCGATGAAAGATGACAGCCTGTTCCCGCCCAGTGACGGTACTCTGGACGTGACGTATTTGATTTCTGTGCAGGATACGTCGAACCCGGACGAGAACAGCAACCAGTCGCATTATGAACGCAAGGCGACGGTACACAGCGAAGACGAAGTTGACGCGTTTGTGGAAAGTGTAAAAGCGGAACTGCTGGACAGCACGCATACGCTTGTGCTGGATAAGGTGACGGTTTCCAAGTCTCTGCAGGCGGCAATGGTAATTATGGACCAGCATAACGGCGAATTGAAAGCATTGGTCGGCGGACGCGGTGAAAAGCCCGGTGATTCTGTTTTCAACAGGGCAACACAGGCTCTGCGTCAGCAGGGCTCGGCTATGAAGCCGCTGGCGGCTTATGCCCCGGCGATAGATACAGGGCTTTTGATGCCCGGCTCCACCATCATGGATGAACCAGTTACCTATGGCAGCTGGTCGCCCAAGAACTGGGACGGCAAATATATCGGCCCCACGACAGTGCGCAGAGGTATCTGGCATTCCATGAACGTGCTGGCGGTCAAAGCGTTTATGATGGTTACGGCGGAAGTATCGTATGATTATCTGCTGAAATTTGGTTTTACAACGATTACGGATAAGGATAAAGCCGCAACGACTGCGCTGGGCGGTTTGACAACGGGCGTTTCCACACTGGAAATGACAGCGGCATACGCAAGTATGGCTAACGGCGGCACGTACCGCCAGCCGATATTCTATTCTGTGGTTTATGACCATGAGGGCAATGTGCTTTTGAGCGCGGAGGATGCGGAAACGCATCAGGTTCTGAAACCCACAACGGCATATATGCTGACGGATATGATGAAAGATGTTATTACCCGCGGTACGGGCGGTCAGGCAAGAATCAGCGGCATGACCGTAGCAGGTAAGACGGGTACAACGAACGATACGAAGGACTTGACGTTCTACGGATATACACCGTATTACACCGGAGGTATCTGGATGGGGTATGATACGGCGAAAACCATTGCCAGCGGCAGTGCGCATTTGCAGATCTGGCGCACAGTTATGCAGAAGATACATCAGGAGCAGGGACTGACGGACAAAGAAATCATGGCACGTCCTGATGGAATTGTGACGCAGACTTATTGCAGTGCGACAGGGCTTGCACCGACTGAGCTTTGCAGTCAGGATTATTATGGTTTTGGCACACACAGCGACCTTGCGGCTTCCGATTTCAACATTGGCGGTGCCTGCAATCTGCATAAGGCGTTTACAGTATGTACGGAATCCGGCAAGATTGCCGCGCCTGCCTGCCCTGAGGACTGCAAGATGTCTGTTGTACTGGCAGTTTCCGACGGTGGTTCGATATTGGGCAAATCGACAGAGGGCAGAATGGATATTGACGTGAATGCAGTCTGTGACATGAGCCATACGCCGACACAGCCGGATTACCCGCAGCAGCCGCCGTATGTGGACCCGACTTATCCAGAAGGGCCTACGGTGCCGCCGGAGGAACAGATTCCCGATATGCCAAATGAACCGGAGGATAATTTTGAGGATTATATCCCCGAAAATGAAATTTGGGGCGGCGGGGAATTTGGTATCCAATGATGAAAGGAAAAGGCGGCAGGGAGGAAAGGGAATACAGAAGATAGCTGGCCCCGCGCACATCGGGCGGCGGGGAATTCAGGCCATAGTCAACATAATGCGGTGAACGGCTTTTCATTCTTTCCTCCAGATGATTTTGGAGTGTGCGTGTATACGCAGTGGGCAGATGGTGACCCATGAAATTTTTTTCAGTCCGCAAATTGGCGTATTTTGTAGGGAAAATAGTGGATTCTGCCCGAATTACTCATTGACAGCGCATGAAATTTATGGTAGTATCAAGCTGTCAAGGTATTTATCTATTTAGGTAGGAGGATTTGCAATGAAAAAAGGTACAGTAAAATGGTTCAATGCGGAAAAAGGTTTCGGTTTCATTTCCGTACCTGGTGAAGACGATGTATTCGTACACTTCTCCGCAATCCAGGCCGAAGGCTACAAGACACTGGAAGAAGGTCAGGAAGTAGAGTTTGAAGTAGTGCAGGGCGCGAAGGGCCCTCAGGCTGCAAATGTAACACGTGCTTAATCGATTTGAGATTATTGAAGCCCTGATGCGAAAGCATTGAGACCATATATTTGAAGTTGGTTATGCAGGAAAGACTCTCCGTTTCAGGTGGCGCAATGCCGCTTGAAGCGGGGAGCTTTTTTGTTGCTTTTGGGAAAAAATTTGCCGGAATGATTGCATAGGGATATGCGCTGTGTTACAATACAATGATGTATACAGGAAAAATTGAGAGCGAATGGAGCATTTATTATTATGGAACAGAAAATTGAATCAATCAGAAATGTCGCAATTATTGCCCATGTTGATCATGGAAAAACTACACTTGTAGACCAGCTGCTCCGCCAGAGCGGAACTTTCCGCACAAATCAGGTGGTGCAGGAGCGGGTGATGGACAGCGGCGATATCGAACGGGAGCGCGGCATTACCATACTTTCCAAAAATACGGCTGTGCAGTATGGCGATATGAAAATCAATATTATAGATACACCGGGACATGCCGATTTTGGCGGCGAAGTGGAACGCGTGCTGAAAATGGTAGATGGCGTTGTGCTGGTGGTGGACGCGTTTGAGGGACCTATGCCTCAGACGAAATTTGTGCTGCGCAAGGCATTGGAGCTGAATCACCCTGTTGTGGTCTGCGTAAATAAGGTGGACAGGCCGGAGGCACGCCCTGATGAAGTGGTTGACGAGGTGCTGGAGCTGTTCATGGAATTAGATGCGAACGATGACCAGCTGGATTCCCCGTTTGTATTCGCTTCTGCAAGGGGCGGCTACGCTTCAAAGGAAGCGGACGCAAGGGAAGGCGATATGAAACCGCTGTTTGAGGCCATTATACAGCATATCCCTGCACCGAAGGGCGACCCCGATGCACCGTTGCAGGCATTGATTTCTACGATTGATTACAGTGAATATGTGGGGCGTATCGGCATTGGTAAGATTGAAAACGGCACGATACACGTCAATGACGAGGTCGTTGTGCTGAACATGCATAATGCGGATACACGCAAAAAGCTGAGGATTACAAAGCTGTATGTTTTCAATGGATTGCAGAGGGTTGAAGTCAGGGAGGCCGGCGTAGGCAATATTGTCGCACTGAGCGGTATTGAAAATATTATGATTGGCGATACGATTTGTTCGCCGGAAAAGCCGGAGGCTCTGCCTTTTGTAAAGATTTCCGAACCGACGCTTTCCATGAATTTTCTGGTAAACGACAGCCCGTTTGCGGGGAGGGAGGGAAAATTTGTGACTTCCCGCCACCTGCGCGACAGGCTGTATAAGGAATTAAATACGGACGTAAGCCTGCGTGTGGAGGATACGGAATCCATGGACTGTATCAAGGTTTCCGGCAGGGGCGAACTGCATCTTTCCATACTGATTGAAACGCTGCGGCGCGAAGGCTATGAATTTCAGGTATCCAAGCCGGAGGTATTGTTCCGCGAAATTGATGGGAAAAAATGTGAGCCCATGGAGGCAGTGACGATTGACGTGCCGGAGGAATTCGTGGGCAGTGTCATTGAAAAGCTGGGCGGCAGAAAGGGCGAACTGCGGAATATGTATCCTTCCAAGGGCGGATATACGCGGCTGGAATTTTCGATTCCTGCAAGGGGGCTGATTGGCTACCGCGGCGAATTTATGACGGATACGAAGGGAAATGGAATACTGAATTCTGTATTCAATGATTATGAGCCGTATAAAGGGGATATTCCGACGCGTTCACAGGGATCTCTGGTGGCTTTTGAAAGCGGCGAAGCGATTACCTATGGGCTTTATAATGCACAGGAGCGAGGCGACCTGTTTATTGGTGCGGGCGTAAAGGTATACGAAGGCATGGTTGTGGGACGGAACGCGCGGGCGGATGATATGGATATTAACGTCTGCAAGAAAAAGCAGCTGACAAATATCCGTTCCAGCAGTTCGGACGAGTCTCTGCGGCTGACACCGCCGATACAGATGTCTTTGGAGCAGTGCATGGAGTTTATCAGCGAGGACGAGCTGCTGGAGGTAACACCGCAGAGCTTACGCATGCGCAAAAAGATACTGGACAACAATCTTCGGAGAAAGCACAGGATACACGGCGGGAATTAAAGACAAAAAGAAAGATGAAAGGCCGCGGGGCTCTGCCCCACTGCCCCGCAAGGGCTTTCAGCCCTTGACCCATTTGCCGGAAAACTGCGTTTTCCGGAAAGAGGGGATTTTTTGCATAGCAAGACAGAAATAATTTATAGATTGAGAATATATTTGGCTTCCGACCACATGGAATGTGGTTGACAAACAGGTCAAGGGGCAAAGCTTCCAAGATCTTAGAAAACAGAGGTGCGTTATGGCGGAACAGACAAGAAAAAAAGGCTCTTTTGTCAAGCAGGCGGCGATATTAGCGTCCGCTGGGCTTTTGACGCGCTTTTTAGGTTTTGTTTACAGGGTTCCGTTGACAAACCTCATCGGAGATGCGGGCAACGGGATTTATGCCGGTGCGTACTATATCTATACATTTCTGCTTATTTTGTCCTCTGCCGGACTTCCGGCGGCGATTTCCAAGCTGGTTTCGGAGCGTATTGCCCTGAAGCAGTACCGTAATGCACACAGGGTGTTTCAGGTTTCACTGTTGATTTCGTCATCTATGGGGCTTTTGTTTGCGGTGCTGATGTTTTTAGTGGCGGAAAATCTGGCGGCGATAATTGATATGCCAAACAGCTATTATTCTATTCTGGTGCTCTGCCCGACGTTGTTTATTGTGGCGGTAATGTCGGTATTCCGCGGGTATTTTCAAGGCATGAACACCATGGTGCCTACGGCAGTTTCTCAGATTATTGAACAGATATTCAACGCTTTTTTCAGTGTTTATCTGGCGTATGTATTCATCAGCATGGCTGTGCCGGAAGGAGAGAAAAATATTCCGCTGGCAGCAGCTGGCGGCGTAATGGGTACAGGGGTTGGCGCGGTGGCTGGGCTTCTGGTTGTATTGTTCAGCTATTCGCTGATACGTCCGGACATTATGCGGCGGACGCGGCGTTGCTGGCAGGAATATGAGGAAGGCAGACGCGAACTTGCCGGAAGGGTAATAAAAACAGCATGGCCGATTATTGCGGGTACAGCGGTTTTCAGCATAACGAATTTGATTGACATGTTCATGGTTATGAAAATATTGACTGGAAATGGTTTTTCTGAGGAGCAGGCCAATATACTTTACGGTCAGCTTTCGGGGAAATATGTGACGCTGAGCACGCTGCCTGTTGCGATTTCTACGGCGATTGCTACAGCGGCTTTGCCAAGTATTGCCGCTTCTGTCAAACGGCGGGAACGCGGGCAGATCCACAGGAAAATGAACCTGACTATGCGGACTTCCATGATTATTTCAGTTCCGGCGGCAATTGGTATTACTGTTCTGGGGCCGGAAATCATTCATATGTTGTTCCCTGACGCAAGCGATGGCGGCGCCCTGCTGACGGTCGGTGGAATTTCGGTTATTTTCCTTGCGCTTTGTCAGACAACAACAGGCATTTTGCAGGGAATCAACCATATCAAGGTGCCTGTGATGGGCGCGCTGCTGGGGGCGATTACAAAGACGGTTATGAACTATTTCCTGATTGCCATACCGGAACTGAATATTTTGGGAGCGGTGCTTTCCACAACGGGATGCTACCTTGTGGCGGCGGTGTTTGACGTCTGTATGCTTTCGCGCATTACGGGCGTGCGGTTTGATTTTATGGGCTGTTTCCTGAAACCCGTCATAGGGTCGGCGGTTATGGGCGCGGCGGCAGTCGGGGTTTATCGTGTGATTTTTATGCTCTATCCCAATAATACGCTGGCAACGCTGCTGGCTATCCTGTTTGCTATGGCGGTGTATGGCACGGTGATGCTGCTGATAAAGGGAATTTGCGAGGAGGACTTGCAGAACATGCCGGGCGGCGGGAAAATGGTTCGTGTGCTGAGAAGGTATGGAATGCTATAAAAGCTAAGTCGGAACATTTGACTTTAATTTGTTTTGGTACGGATAGCCTGTCATAAATAATTTATTTGGGAATCCGGAGGTTTTTTCCAGACGCACTGGTGCGGCTGGCGATAAAGTTTGGGATCAAGCCCTTTTCAATAGGTACCGGAAAGAAATCCGGACACCGTAGGTAGCTTTGCCGTAGGCAAAGTACTGACAGGCCTGCGGGGTGTGGGGCAGAGCCCCAAAGGTCTTTATCCCTGAAAAGGCGGTGGAGTATGTTTGATATTGCGGAGGAATTGAAAAAACTGCCCCAGAAACCTGGGGTTTATCTCATGAAGGACGCGGACGGCCATGTGATTTATGTTGGCAAGGCTGTGAGTCTGCGCAGCCGCGTGCGCCAGTATTTCCAGAGCAGCAGAAATCAGACTGCTAAAACTCGCTCTATGGTGCCCCATATTCAGGAATTTGAATATATCGTTACAGATTCGGAGAAAGAAGCGCTTATTTTAGAGTGCAACCTCATCAAAAAATACCACCCGTATTACAATATTCTGCTGAAAGACGATAAGACATACCCCTATATCAAAGTAACGGTGCAGGAAATGTTTCCGCGGATTTTTGTAACGCGGCGGCTGGAAAAGGACAAGGCGAAATATTATGGTCCGTTTACAGATGTGCTGGCAATGCGGGAAACGGTGGAAACGCTTCATAAGCTGTTTCCAATCCGTAAATGCCGCAAAAGCCTGCCTAAAGAAATCGGCAGGGAGCGCCCCTGTCTGAATCACCATATCGGCCAGTGCATTGCGCCATGCAGCGGGCAGGTCAGCCAGGAGGAATATATGGAATATATCCGCGACGCGATGGATTTTCTGGAAGGCAAGCACGAGGATATTTTGAAGAAAATGCAGAAAGAAATGCAGGCTGTCTCTTATACACATCTGACGCTGCCGACGACTCCTTACGTGTAG
>CAMQRG010000063.1 GCA_947036475.1 uncultured Clostridia bacterium | reverse complement strand
AAATCTGACTGTGCAATCTGCACGTATCTTATTTATGGATAAGTTCTTAATTTGAAACAGTACTGTAATCTTATTTGCGGGAGCAGGTTTTAATCCTCCTGTAATTTCACAGAAATGGCGTTTTTTTTGAAAAATTTCAGCACATATTCCTCCCACAGCTTTTCGCCGCTTTTGTCCAGCGAAAAATTTTCCTGTGCCGTTGCAGTGGTGCAGAACAGGGTATTGTCGCGGAACAGAACATTCAGAAAAGCTGCTGTTGTATTCGGCAGATGTTCCGTTTTTTCTTCGGAAAGAGAAAAAACCAGCTTGACGGCTTTTGGCAGGCGGTTTCCCCGTACGGCTTGAAATACAAACGGGCGCATTTCCTCCCAGCGCACATAGCGGGACAGGACGCCCTGCTCCTCCTCGGCGTAAAAATCCATGTGCCGTTTGCCCTCAATGATGAAGCTGGCAAATGTCACAATTTCTCCCTGCCGAAACAGGAACTGGTCAAAGGTATCCTGCTTGAGCAGAAGGTTCATAAAGGATTTTGTGTCTGGAATGGTGAAAGCCAACATAGTTTTTTCCTCCCTGCGTTGAATGGTTATATTCTACCTGTTTTTATGGAAAAAAGCAAGCGGAGCACTTAGGCAGGTGTGTCCTAACGTGCATTTTATAAATATTGTAAATTGGGATTTCTTTTTTATTCTCCATCGCACGGAAGTGCGATGGCAATCAGGGTCAAGGGGACTGAGTCCCCTGCGGGAGTTTGAGGGCAGCGCCCTCAAGGTTTTGAGTTTAGTTATAAACTCTGCAAATGGGACACTCCCACTTAGGCAGTGTCGTCACAAGTGTCTGCACACGCCTTTCCGGCAAATTTTGTCGGCTTTTTTGTTATAAATTCTTGCCGAGCCACATTGTATGCCTGCGAATTTTTGCATGAAATCCGCCAAAATTATGCTCGAAAATACATATATATGACTTATGACGACACTACCTGGGGAAATCAATCGTGGAAAATTCCTCTGTCGAAAAAGATGTTTCTACCGGAAATGGAAAGCGGAGTACCCAGCCAGACGCAGTCAGGGAAAAAATCCATCTCGGCAGCCGTTTTCCCGATGGAGAACATTACGCGGCAGTCCACGCCGTCCGAAGCCGCGGCGGATACCGCAGAGGAAACGGCAATCCCCAAGTCCACATACGCAAATCCACAGCTGCCGCCAGCAGCTTTGCAGCCGTTGCAGTTGCCAAAACCGCAGTAGCCGCAGTGCGGCACATTGCGCTGTGCCCGGTCTGCTCCGATTAAAACGACTGCGTGCGCTGCGCGGACGTTCGCGGCATCGCGTCCAAACCATGTCCATGCCTTTTCTCCCATTTCGCGCTCCCCAACGGTTTCCATTTTTTTCGCAAGATTTTCCTTTTCTTCTCCATCCAGTACAAAAACGTGCAGGGTGTCCTTGCCATGCGCCTTGGGCGCAGTCCGCGCTGCTGCACACATCTTTGCCGCAGTCTGTAAAGCAGCGTTTTCTTCCATCGAATTGCTGTTGTAAATCATAAGACATACCTCCTTTATTTTCGTGTAATTACACTGTACATATACACATAATGCCATAAATTCAAAGATTGTCAAGGGAATATCGGAAAGCAGTACGGGAGCAAATTGGATTCTACATAAAAAACTTTTTGCGGAGGATACTAAGCGGGAAGGAGTGAGGGTAATGAAAGCGAAACGGAAGCTGACGAAGCAGGAGAAAAAGGATATGACGATGAAGTATGAGATTGCGGAGGAGCTGGGGCTGTTGGATAAGGTGAGGGAAAGCGGCTGGAGAGGGCTGACCTCGCGGGAGAGCGGCAGAATCGGGGGGCTTATGGGGCGGCGAAAGGCGGAGGCGCGGGCACGCGAAAAGGCTTGCAATCCGAATGCGGGAAAGATATAATGAAAATCGTGGAGGATCGTGGGACTCTGTCCCACACCCTGCAAGGGGAAAGTTTCCCCTTGACCCCAGATTGCCGCAAAACTATGTTTTGCGGGAGGGTGTCAGTGAAATTTGAGGCTAATCTGTTTTTGGCGGAATGTAAAATAATAGTCTGAAAAGTGCAATGGACAGATGTTTACCAAAGAACTTTGCGCATTAACCCAATTATGCAAGAAGGAGTTTTTGCGGAATAACCAAATGACAAATAAAATACTCCGCCGCATGAAAATGCGGCGATAAAGTTTGGGATCCAACCCTTTTCAAAGGGTTGGTGGGGGAGCTGGGGGCAAAGCCCCCAAGGTCTTCCGTTAGACAGGAGTGAAACGATGGCAGCATACGAAGCCTTTGCGGCGGTTTATGATGTTTTTATGGAAGAAGTAGACTATAACGGCTGGGTGCGCCATATCCTTGCGTCCTGGGAAAAATACGGCAGCGGAGCACTGACGAGTATCATTGATTTGGGCTGCGGTACAGGCGGCGTGTCAGTCCCTCTGGCGTCAACGGGTCTGGATGTGACCGGCGTGGACCTTTCGCCGGAAATGCTTGCCGAAGCCGACCATAAAGCCAGGCAGGCTGGCGTTTCCATGCGCCTGGTTTGTCAGGATATGACAGAACTGGAACTGGGCATTGAGGCGGACTGTGTTCTCAGCTTTTGCGACAGCCTCAATTACTTAACCGAAGATGGTCAGCTGGAGCAGACATTTTCACGCGCCGCGGCGCATATCCGCCCGGGCGGGCTGTTCCTGTTTGACATGAATACAGAATACAAATTCAGAGAGATACTCGGCGATAACATATTTGCTTCGGCGGAAGAGGGCGCGGCGTATATCTGGGAAAACAGCTACGACCCGGAAATGAAGATTAACGAGTACAACGTAAGTTTTTTTATAGAAGATGAGAACAGCGGACTGTACGAGCGTGTGCAGGAATGTCACTACGAACGTGCGTATTCTTTAGAGGAGATTACGCACGCACTGGAAAAAAGCGGTCTGACGCTTGCGGCAGTCTGCGATGGTTACTGTTTTGCGCCGCCGCATGAGGAAAGCGAACGCATTTTCTTCGCGGCAAGACGGAACGGGGAAACGGAGGAACAAAAATGAACGATTATATCGTAAGGGCAACAGCTGGGAATGGCAGCATTCGTGCGTTTGCTGCGACAACAGGAGAACTGGTGCAGAAGGCGCGGGAGATTCACCATACTTCCCCTGTGGCTTCTGCCGCGTTGGGCAGGCTGCTGACTGCTGCGGCGATGATGGGGAGCATGCTCAAGGGGGAGAAGGACCTTGTGACGCTCCAGATACGCGGCAACGGCCCTTTGCAGGGGATTGTAGTTTCCGGCGATTGCCGCGGACAGGTGAAAGGGTATGTGTTCAACCCGAATGTGGAACTGCCGGACAAATATCCGGGAAAACTGGATGTCGGCGGGGCAGTTGGCGCGGGATATTTGGATGTGATAAAGGACATTGGCATGCGTGAGCCGTACGCGGGGCGGATAGAACTTGTGACGGGTGAAATCGCGGAGGATTTGACGTATTATTTTGCGCAGTCCGAGCAGACGCCCTCAGCTGTGGGGCTGGGCGTGCTGGTGGAAACGGATACATCTATCCGGTGCGCGGGAGGGTTTATGATACAGCTGCTGCCCGGCGCAGATGAAGGAATGGTGTCCCGGCTGGAAGAAAAGCTGAGAAATGTGCCCTATGTAACGGACCTGTTGGACGCTGGGAAAACGCCGGAGGAGATACTGGAACTTTTGCTGGGGGATATGGGCCTGAGAATATTGGACAGACTGCCGGCTGCGTTTACCTGCAACTGCGACAGGCAGAGGGTGGAGAAAGCATTGATTAGTATTGGACGTGAGGAGCTGGAGAAAATCATAGAAGAGGACGGCAGGGCGAACCTGCACTGCCACTTTTGTGCGAAGGAGTATGACTTTTCGGAGGCCGACCTGCTCCGTCTGCTGGAAGAAGCGAAATAATGGGATAGAAAAGAGAACCTCTGAGGTTTTTGACTTTTAATCAGTTAGAAAGGAGACAGGCTGATGAAGCGCGACTTTGCGGTAGCAGTAAAAGCCGTTATCATAAAAGAAGATAAAGCATTGGTGCTCTGCCGTTCCAGGGTCGAGATGCAGTCCAGTTATATGAACAGCCGCCAGAAATGGGACCTGCCCGGCGGCGGCCTGCATTTTTATGAACGCGCCGAGGACGGTCTGCACAGGGAAATCCGCGAGGAAACA
Source organism: uncultured Clostridia bacterium (assembly GCA_947036475.1). Taxonomy (GTDB): domain Bacteria; phylum Bacillota; class Clostridia; order Lachnospirales; family Anaerotignaceae; genus Anaerotignum_A. The sequence continues at coordinate 5,586 of CAMQRG010000063.1, read as the reverse complement.
GGGCTGGAAACTGCCATTGGTCTGCCGGTTTCCCTTTTTGACGTGATTAAATACCATATCCATCTATGCATATTTACATATGCCTGCCGCTGGCTGGAGGGCGAGGTGCGTTTAAGCGGCGAACACGAGGCTTTTTACTGGCTGACGGAGGACGAAGCCGAGGACAGTGACCTCCCCAGCTGGTTGAAACGTGATATCCACAGGGCATTTGCTGCTGTGGGCAAAGGGCAAAGAGCAAAGAGCTGAATAAGCCATATGCCCTTTTTTGTGAGAAAAACGGAGCCTCAGCCAGCCTGTTTTTCTGTGGTTTTGGGAAGAGGAGGGCGGCGCAGGGGGCAGCCGGGCAGTGTCCTTCCTGCAAAAACAGTGTGGGAAATATTTTCAGGAATGAAAACTCTCAGAAGGATAGAATTTTAACAGGGCAGGGCTGCATAAACTCTGTTAGGAGGTTTACACAATTTTACGCCGCGAAATTTGTCAAAAACAGAAAAAAAGCGGGATGAGGCGAAAAAACGCGTGCGCGAAATACGCGCAAAGCCTTGAAAAATAAACAAAATCTGCATTTTCATGCAAAAACTGCGTTTGCTTTTTCACAAAGCCCGAAATCCAAGAAAGCATTGACAACACCGCATAAATCCTTTATTATTGAAATGATGGTGTGGTTGCGTATTTATACATACCGTAGTTTTTCGGGGAGGTATGGATGCGGCGCTATGAATCCCCGTAAAAACAGATTTCGTTTTTAGAAAAACGGCAAAATACGGAACGCTTTGTCATGGATAGGAAAACGGTTCAGCTTGGAATTTATTTGCGTTATTAGTTTAACAATAGGCCGGGCGTTTTTTTGGTTGGTCTGTTGTTTCTAAAGTGCAGGTATGGCTTTCTTCCTTGTCTGATTACATAACATGGAAGAGGGCCTTTTTTCAACCTTGCCGCCGATCCGGGGAAGGCGGTTTCAAAAAAAGCAGCGAGAGAGGTGATTCAAATGGCTTATGAAATCCTGAAAAGTATTGTGGAGGCGGAAAGCCGCGCTGTAGAAATCAAGCAGCAGGCCGCCAGACAAGCGGAGGAGAAAAAGGCCAACGCGCTGAAACAGCAGCAGGAACTGCTTGAGCAGGCGCGCCTGCATGGGAAAGAGGAAATACAGGCGTCTGTGGCAAATGCAGTAGAGGAAAGCCGAAAGGCAATCCAACAAATCCTGCAGGAAGCAGATGAAAGCTGTGCGAAAATCGCAGAGCAGGCGTCGCAGAAAAAAGAGGAGGCCGTGAAGGCTGTAATCGGAAAGGTTGTGGGAACGTATGGCAGTTGTTGAGATGCGGAAGCTTACTGTCATTGGTTTGAACAGCAGCCGGTTTTCCTTTATCCGAGAACTGATGCATCTGGGTGTGGTGGAAATCAATTCCCAGGAAGGCGCGGTCAACGATGAAGAGTGGATGCCGGATATTTTCCGAACCAGTAACAGCGCCGATGTTTCCCGTCTGGAGGCGGATATTGCGCGTGTCAGCACTGCGTTGGAGGCAATCGGCAAATACGATTCCGCAAAGAAGCCGCTGTTTCTTTCCAGAAAAGAGATGGACAGGGCAACGTTCGCAGACTATATGGATCAGGTTAAGACGGAAACCGAGAAGAACGTGGACGCCGCAGTGATGGCCTATAAGGGCATTGCGGACAGCCAGACGGAAATCAACCGTCTCCGCGCACTGATCACTGGTCTGAAGCCCTGGGAAAAGCTGGATATTCCTCTGGAGGAAAAGGAAACAGAGTTCGCCTGTGTCATTCTGGGCGTTGCCCCGGTAAAGACAGATACAGGAAAGCTGATTACGGCGGCACTGGAAGGTGCACCCTCCGCAGTTGTGGAGGAGATCAGCGCGGATAAACAGCAGAGGTATTATTCCGTTATCTGCCTGAAGGAAGAACGGGATAAATTGTTTGAGGCTCTTCGCCCGTTCAATTTTGGAGCGATTGCTCTTTCCGAACAGAACGGCACGCCGGCAGAAATCATGAAACATCATGAAAAAACCATAGGCGAACTGGAAACAGGCATTGCAGAAAAGCAGAAAAGGCTGGCGGAACTTTCTCCGGCACGTCCTAATATCGAGTATCTTTATGATAATCTTGTGATGCGGCGCGATGGTGAGAGGATCATCGGCGATATGCTGAATACGGAAGCAGTATTTTATTTTGACGGCTGGATGCCCAGAGCGGCACAGCCGGAGGTGGAGGAGCTGCTGAAAAAATATGAATGTTATTATAACATCGAGGAGCCCGCACCGGACGAGGACGTTCCTGTGCTTCTGAACAATAATTCCCTCGTTACGCCCTTCGAGGCAGTTACGGGAATGTACAGCCTCCCTTTCAGAAGTGACATCGACCCGACAAAATTTCTGGCACCGTTTTACTTTATTTTCTTCGGTATGATGCTCAGTGACGCGGCATATGGTATTATCCTGTCCCTTGGCTGCGCGGTGCTGCTGAAGAAATATAAGCTGGAGGGCACAACGTTCCGCATGATTAAGATGTTCTTTTTCTGCGGTATCTCCACGTTTATCTGGGGTCTGCTCTTTGGCGGCTGGTTCGGTGACTTCTTTACGGTAGCGGCAAAAACGATATTCAATAAAGATTTCGTCATTGAGCCGCTGTGGTTCAACCCGCTCAACGAGCCTATGCGTCTGCTGGTTGTATCTTTGATACTTGGTGCGATCCACCTGTTTACAGGTATGGCAATACAGGCGTATATGCATATCCGCGACGGACATCCGCTGGATGCGCTGTTTGATATCGGGCTTTGGTATGTCCTGCTGATCGGCATTGTGATGTTCGGCTTCGGCGGCAGCGTTTCGGCCGGACTGACAGGTGTCGGCAAAATTATGGCGATTATTGGCGCGGTTGGCATTCTGCTGACAGGCGGTCGGAAAAACAAAGGCATTTTCGGGAAAATCAAAGGCGGTCTGGGCAGCCTCTACGGCATCACCAGCTATCTGTCCGATGTGCTTTCCTATTCCAGACTTCTTGCACTGGGCCTTGCAACGGGCGTTGTTGCACAGGTTATCAATATGCTCGGCTCTTTGGCGGGTGGCGGTGTTGGCGGGACGATACTGCTGCTGGTGGTATTCCTGTTCGGCACAATATTCAATATCGCGATTAACGCGCTGGGCGCATTCGTCCATTCGTGCAGGCTGCAGTATGTAGAATTTTTCGGTAAGTTTTATACGGGCGGCGGCAGACCGTTTGTCCCGTTTGAAAGAAAGACAAAATACATCAAGATTCTCAAGGAGGGTAAAAACAATGAGTAACTTAATTAGCGGTGAATTTTTGGCATTACTTGGCGGGGCTCTGGCTGCCCTGTTTGCAGGCATCGGCAGCGCGAAAGGCGTTGGCATCGCCGGTGAAGCGGCTGCGGGCGTTGTTTCCGAAGACCCGAATAAATTCGGTCAGGTTCTGCTGCTGCAGGCTCTGCCTGGTACACAGGGTATTTATGGTCTGCTGATTGCATTCATTGTAATGGTTAAGGTTGGCCTGCTGAGCGGCAGCATGGCAGAGCTTTCCGTTGTTCAGGGCGCATCTATTTTTGCAGCCTGCATGCCTATCGCTTTTGTTGGCCTGATCTCCGGTATTTCTCAGGGTAAGGCTGCGGCTGCCGGTGTAATGCTGGTAGGCAAAAAGCCCAGCGAACTGGCAAAAGGTATGCTGTTTGCAGCGATGGTAGAAACATATGCCGTTCTTGCCCTGCTTGTTTCCTTCCTGATGCTGAATGGTATTCAGATCTGATATAACGAGCAGTGCGCGTAAGGGCTGAGATGCGGCGGAACATGCCTGCATATGGAGCAGCAAATCAGACCATACGCATAGTGCGAGAGCACACATGAGCAGGCCCGAAGGGGCTGCGAATGAGGCACTGCGAGGAGATGTGGTGCGCGTAAGGGCTGAGATGCGGCGGAACATGCCTGCATATGGAGCAGCGGAGCAGACCGGACGCATAGTGCGAGAGCACACATGAGCAGGCCCGAAGGGACTGCGAATGAGGCACTGCGAAAAACCTGAGTATACGGCTGGGCTGAGAGGCCTCGAGCGGTGTACTGCGGAAGGAATTTTACACTTACTTATTGGAGAAGGAGGAGAACACTCCTATGAATGATGGTAAAATTATCATTGATAAAATCATAGCGGAGGCAGAAGAAGCGGCAAAATCCATACTGGATAAAGCCCAGAAAGAGGCTGACGAGATTCTCCGGATCGCACAGGATAAGGCAGACAAGGAAGCGGACGTTTTCGACAGATACGCAGAGGACGAAGCCAGCAAGGCACGCGCAAAGGAGATTTCCGGTGCGGAAATGCAGGCGAAAAAAGCTGTGCTGGAGAAAAAGCAGAGCATCCTTGCCGATATTATTGCCGAAGCGGAGAAGCGTCTTTCCTCTTTGGACGATGCGGAATATGCGAAGGTCATTGGCGGCATGCTGGAACGTCTGGATAAATCCTGTGGTACGGAAATCATCGTTTCTCAGAAAGATCAAAAGCGTCTGGCTGACGTTATCGCGGAAAAGGGTTTTACCCTTTCTGAAAAGACCGGCGATATTGGCGGCGGCTTTATCGTGAAAAACGGTGATATTGAATATAATTATTCTTTTGCATCAATCATTAACGTGGAAAAAGAGGAAATCCAACAAATCGTGGCAGGTATTCTGTTTTAAGGAGGGGGTAAAGCATGGCTAAAAACAAGATTTACCCTTTCGCCGTCGCAAGCGTGCGCGCGATGGAAAATAAGCTGCTGACAAAGCAGAAGCTGATGCAGATGGCAGAGGCGAAAAATGCGGAGGAGGCTCTGCGCCTGCTTGCAGATACGGATTACGGCAAAACGCAGGTGCGCGATGTGCATGATTTCGAGGAGATGATTCAGAACAATCTGGAGGAATCTTATGAATCCATTCAGAAGCTCATCCCCAACGAAACGTTTATGAACATCTTCCTGTTCAAAAACGACTATCATAACATCAAAGTGCTGATTAAGGAAGAAATTTCCGACGTCAGCGGGCGGAAGTTTATGGTGAAGGGCGGCACGCTCCCCATTGAGGATATCCGCCGCCATTTCCGCGAACGCAATTACAGCGAACTGCCTTATATCGGCAGGGCTGTGGAAGAAGCCATTGACGTTTACGCAAAGACAAAAAACGGACGGTATGTGGATACCATTCTGGATAAAGCATGCTTCCGGAACATGACTGCGGCGGCGAAAAAGCTGGGAAATGAATTTGTAATCAAATATATCCGCAGGCTGGCAGATGTAACGAATCTGAAAACACTGCTGCGCATCCGCGAAACAAGACGTTCGGAGCAGGAACTTTTGGAAAGCATCGTTCCCGGCGGCGATTTGGATACGGAAACGCTGCTGCGCGCTTTCAAGAGCGACAGTGCGATTGCCGTATTGAAGGATACGGCGCATGGCGTGCTCTGCGAAAGCTATATGGATCAGGGCTTTACGGTGTTTGAAAAAGCCTGCGACGACTATCTGATGGACTTTGTAAAAGATGCGAAATATAAAACTCTGACGCCGGAGCCTGTTGTGGCGTATATTCTGGCAAAGGAAACAGA